>JAZUCR010000704.1:0-6057 GCA_045639225.1 Victivallales bacterium | reverse complement strand
TTGATTGCCGCCGCGAACATGAACAGATACATGATCATGTAGAGCTGAGCGGTCAATGCGGACATAATCCAGAACGCCCCGCTGATGGTCGGCATGAAAAAGATCACCAGCGAAAGCACCGAGGAGATGGCCGCCTGCAGGATCAGGATCCGAGTCGGCATGCCATTTTCATTGCGGTGCTGCCAGTATTCCGGCAGATATCCTTCCTTCGCCACTTCGAGCACGCCTTTGGACGGTCCGAGCACCCAGGTCGCGACCATCGTCAGAGCACCATAAGCCAGCAGAAAACTGATGATCGGAGTCATCCAGCGGATGTGGAAGATGCTGAACATTTTGTCGAAAGCCTGGAGCGCGCCCGCCGCGAGGCTGATGTCATTCTGCGGGATCACCACGGCGATCCCCAGCGAACCGAGGATGCTCAGCAGAATGATGACCGCACAGGAAATGAAGACCGCACGCGGGAAATTCTTTTTCGGATTGTTGACATCGGTCACATGCACGGCGGACATTTCCATGCCGGAGATCGCCACCATCATGCCGGAAAGCAGCATGATCTGGTTCATGTTGCCGAGATTCGGGAACAGCGCCTTGGCCGAGAACGGAATGGAACTCGGCTTGCCCATCATGAAAAATATCAGCATCAGCAGGATGATCAGCACGCCCGGAATCAGGGCGCCGGCAATCGCGCCGGAACTGCTCAGAAAGGCGGAAAGCTTCATTCCCTTGAAATTCAGGAACGTGGCCAGCCACAGACTCGCGATCACCACGATGAACACGAACCAGCGGCTGTTCGCCAATGCCGGATTGAACACGTAGGCAATCGCCGAGGCGACGAAGGTCAGCACGGCCGGGAACCACGGCAGGTTTTCCACCCACTGCATGGAGATCGCCACAAAGCCCCATTTCGGGCCGAACGCCTCTTTCACCCACAGATAGACGCCGCCGTCTTCCGGCCAGGCCGAGGCCAGTTCCGCCGACACCAGTGCCGACGGCAGAAAGAAACAGATCGACGCCGCCGTGATGTAGAAAATGATGCTCCAGCCGTATTCCGCCTGCGACGGCAGATTCCGGATCGACAGCACCGCGGCCACATTCAGCATGGCAAGCGTGAATACTCCCATGCCCGTTTTTCTGATCGCTGTACTCATTTGATTTCTCCTTCGAACTTATTGTTTCAGACACAGGGTGGTGAAGACCGTCTTGCCGTTTTCCTGACGGCGTTCGACGCCGTGGATATCGCCTTCATAGCCGGGGAAGGTTTCCTCGAACTGCTGCCTCGTCAGCAGATAATCCAGGATCGGTTCCGCTTTGGCGTTGAAGATCTCGCCGCCCATGATGACCGGGATCCCCGGCGGGTAGGGGACCATCATGACCGCCTGAATGCGGCCTGACGCATGCGCAAGTTCCACTGTTTCCACCTCGCCGAGCACCACCTTGCGGTAAGCGTCGGCGGGCTTCATCGCCTGGTCCGGGATCGTCTCGAACGCTTTCTGCATCTTATCCAGCAGATGATGTTTTCCGATCCATTCATGCATGGCCTGACAGTGGTCGCGCAAGCCGATGCCGCAGTATTTTCCCGGATGCGCTTCGACGAGTTCCGGGAAGACGCAGCACAGCGGTTTGTTGGCATCGTAATCTGTCTTGAATTTGAGCAGAGCGGCCAGCAGTGTGCCCTGTTTCGCCCGCGTCGTTCCCAGTGAATTCAGCATCAGGAACGAATAGTAATCCGTTTTTTCGCAGACGATATTGTGATCGATCAGGTAATTGGTCACGATCGAGGCGGGAATGCCGGTTTTCTCCATTTCTCCCTCCTCGGTCAATCCGGGCGTGAGGATGGTCAGCTTGATCGGGTCGAGCATCACATAATCGTCTTCGATGTCCTCGAAACCGTGCCAGGGGTCGTTTTTGTGCAGCACCCAGGGTTCCTGATTACTCGCCAGATAATGGCTGCACGCGTCTTCGAAACGCACGGTTTTGCCGTCCATCTTGACCTGATCGGGCTGCCACATGCCGAAGAACCAGTCGCTCCGGTCGTTGAATTCGCGCTGCAGCCGGGCGACTTCCTTGCGGAGCTGGACCGCCTCGAGAATGATGTCCTGCATCATGGTTTCGCCGTTGTCCGCCATCATTTTGGTCGCCACATCGAGCGAAGCGATCATGTTGTATTGGGGCGAGGTCGAGCCGTGCATCATGTAGGACTCATTGAACAGCACGGGATCGATTTTCACCTTGCCGCCGTTTTTGATATGGAGCATGGACGCCTGCGAAAAAGCGGTCAGCAGTTTGTGCGTGGACTGCGAGCAGAAGACCGGCGGATCGTCCGGTTTGACCTTGCCCGATTCCATGCCGAAATGATGCCGGTAGACCGGATGGAATTTGGCATACGCATACCAGGCTTCGTCGAAATGCAGATTTTCCACGCTGCGTTCCAGCTGTTCCTTGATCCGGACCGTATTGTAGCAGATCCCGTCGTAGGTTGAATTGGTCAGCGCCGACATCTTGACCGCATGATGTTTTGCTTCGGCGGGAATGAGCGTGCTCTGCCCGATTTTCGCCTGGATGGACAGCGGCGAGAATTCCGAGAGCCGGACCGGACCGATGATGCCGCGTTTGTTGCGCCGCGGGATCATGTAGACTGGCAATGCCCCGGTGATGGTCATGGCGTAGTTCAGCGATTTGTGGCAGTTGCGGTCGACCAGAGCGATATCGCCGCAGACCACCCGGCTGCGCCAGATGATCTGATTCACGGTCGAGGTTCCGTTCAGCACGTAATAGGTCTGATCGGCTCCGAAGACCCGTGCGGAATTGCGTTCGGCATCGCCCGCCGCGCCCTCGTGATCGAGCAGTGACCCGAGCTCCGGAACCGAAATGGAAAGATCGGACCGGAACATGTTTTCTCCGAAAAATTTATACAGCGCCACGCCGGCGGGACTGCGCAGGAAACCCTGTCCGCCGAGATGTCCCGGCGTGTGCCAGGCATATTTGTAGCGGTTCGAGTATTTGACCAGCTTGCCGAAAAAATCGGGATAGACTTTGCGGATATACGCCGCCGCATGTTCCCGGATCCGGCCCGCCAGAAATTCCGCCGTGTCCGCGGTTTTCCACAGACAGCCGTTGATCCGCGCCAGATCGTCCGCCGAAAGATTTTCGGTTTCCAGCCGGTCGGTCAGCAGCAGGATCGGGATCTCGCGGCTGCGCCGGCGGAACATCGCCGCCAGCTCCGACGGATTTTCTTTTTCATCCGCATCTTCGAGCGGCAGATCCCAGTCCAGCACGATCGTGCTCAGGTCCGCCCGCGAAAGAAAGATTTCCGCCGCATCCTCATACGTGAACGACTGGATCACCTTGCATTCCTGGGTGGATTCCAGTTCCTGAATGATTTCCCGCAAACGGAATCCGTTGTCATTTCCCGCATTCAGTTCATGCGAGACGAACAGGATCGGCCAGGCCGACATGGTCAACTTCATTTTCCCCCTCCTGAAGTTTGAATTACACGGCTTTCAACTCATTTTCGCCGCAGGGAGTAACATACACCGGAAAGGGAATTTTGCAACTGGATTTATGGATATAACATTATGATTATGAAACAGATATGAGATTATTTCATGAGTTTCTCCGGCATGAATGGGAGCCGGTTTTCCGTTCAGGATCGGGAAAAGGAAAAAAATGCAAAAAAATCAATGACTGTGCAGCAGTGCATAATTCGGATGATCATGCGTTTTGACTGCCGTCCGGAACATTTTGCGGCAGACCACGAAAAGAATGGTTCCGTTGACCGCCGAAACCAGCAACCAGGAGACCGGATAGGAGATCATCAGGTTTTCCATGGTCGGATGCAGCGGGAAGATCCAGTATACCCAGCCGATCCGGAAGAAACACACTCCCAGCAGCGTGACGACGGTCGGTTTTACCGAATGTCCCAGTCCGCGCAGGGAACCGCTGATCACATCCATGAAACCGCAGGTGAAGTAGACCGTCAGCAGCATTTTCATCCGGATCAGGCCTTTTTCGATCACGGCCGGATCGGAGGTGTAGATTTTCAGCAGCGGTTCGCCGAAAAGCCAGGCGCCCCAGCCCATCAGGACCGTGGCCGTAAAGGAACAGGCAAAGCACCAGCCGATGCTGCGGGCGAGCCGTTTGAATTTTTGCGAGCCGTGGTTCTGTCCGACAAAACTGATTGCGGTATAATAATACGCAGAACTGCCGACGTATACGATGCTTTCGATCGAGTAGGCCGCCGTGTTGCCGGCGATGATCACCGGCCCCAGCGAATTGATCGAGGCCTGGATGACCACATTCGAGAGCGAAAAGAACGACCCCTGGATCCCCGCCGGCAGGCCGATTTTGAGCATTTCGATCAGGATCGGACCGTTGATTTTGATTTTTTTCCAGATCAGTCGGCTGGCGTCCCGCGCCGTCCTGAGCGTGATGACCACCAGCAGGGCCGACAGCGCGTTCGAGATCAGCGTGGTCAGTCCCACGCCCGCCACGTCCCAATGCAGCACCACCACGAAAAACAGGTTCAGCAGCACTTTCACCACGCCCGCGATGATCATGAAAACCAATGGCCTCCGGGTATCGCCCAGCGCCCGCAGGATCGAACTCCCGAAATTATAGAAAATGACGAACGGGATGCCAGCACAGTAGATCTGCATATACACAGTCGAACGGTCCAGAATGTCTTCCGGAACCGCCATCAGCCGGAGCACCGGCCGTGATATCAGAACTCCGAGCACCGCCATCAGGATCCCGCCGAAAAATGCTACGGACGCCGCGGTATGGACCGTCTGCGAGACTCTTTCCCTGTCTCGGGCCCCGGTGTAGCGGGCCGCCAGCACGTTCACGCCCACCGAGATGCCGAAAAAGATATTCAGAACCAGCACGGTCAGTCCGCCGGTCGCTCCGACTGCCGCCATCGACCTGGCATCGGCGAATTGTCCCAGCACGACCAGGTCGATCGCCTGAAAGATCAGCTGCAGCATATTGGTGACGATCAGCGGTATGGAAAAAAGAATGATCTTGCTGAACAGCGGACCATGGCACATGTCTATCTGAAATCGGTTGCCGGAATTCACTTTTCGCCTCTGAATTGCTTGAAAAGAATAATATACTCCAAATCTCCCCTTTTGCAAACCGAAAACCGGAATAAAGGTCAGTAGCCCGGCTGGATCACCATTGATCCGGTCAAACTTGCAAAGCGTTTCCGGGCATGCTATATTTCCATAAAACAAATCGGAATCAGCCGAATCACTGATCCCGCTTGGCTGATACGGAAAAGTTTCTATTTCGATGTTTTCAGGGAGGAACAAAAATGAAAAAATCTCCGGTTATTTTTATTGTTACCGATCTCGAAGGTGTCGGCGGAGTCCTGAACTTTCCCGACTGGTGTGTCCCGGAGGGTCGCCGGAACGAGTGCGGATGTCGTTTTCTGACCGAAGAAGTGAACGCCGTTGCCGCCGGATTCTTCGATGGCGGCGCCGGTGAAGTCATTGTCAGCGATGCGCATGGGTCCGGCGGTTCGATCCGCGGCGAGATGCTGGATGACCGCTGTTATTTGCGGCGCGGCAGCAGCGGCAGCTGGTATTACCCGGACAACGCCGATGCGCTGGCGGTTGTCGGTCAGCATGCCAAAGCGGGAACGCCTTTCGGACATCTTGCCCACACGCAGACCCAGGCAGCGGTCGACTTCCAGCTCAACGGTGTTTCCATCGGCGAATACGGACAGCTTGCCGCAGTCGCCGCCGAACAGCAGATCCCGACGATTTTCGGTGCGGGCGATCTTGCTTTCTGCGGGGAGGCGGAGGCTCTGACTCCGGGTGTCGTTACTGTCGCGGTCAAGCAGGGTATCTGTCCGGTTCCGCCGTCCGAGTCTGTGCTTTCCGATAACGTTTTTTCGGCAGAGTCGGGTGCGATTCACTATCCGCGTTCCCAGACGCTTCCCCTGCTGCGAAGCCGCGCAGCCGAAGCGGTCAGAAGGCTGATCGAAAATCCGGGATCTTTCCAGTTCCCGCAGATTCCCGGGGCTCCGTATGTGGTGACAGCCAGATACCGTGCCGC
>JAZUCR010000703.1:0-2620 GCA_045639225.1 Victivallales bacterium | reverse complement strand
ATTCGACGGCGGTATTGCTGCCGAGCTGGAGAGTCGGATTGTAGCCTGGCTGAGCGGTCGCCGGCGTCGTCAGTACGGGCGAACTGACGGTTGCCGCCACTGTCGCTGCGGCCGCGGTGCCGATGCCCGCATCGGTGCCCGGCGTCCCGTTGCCGCCGTTCACTGCGTTCAGCGGATACTGCTGCTGGAGACTGGTGTTGCCGACCCGTTTCGACTGCACCATCTGCCGCAGATAATCCCGGATCTCGTAGGGATCGACATGTTTCAGCAGATACGTTTTGGTCACCACACGCGGATCGTTGTTGTCGCGGATGAAATGCACGACTTTGGTTTTGTCCTGCACGTTGACCAGCAATTGAGCCTCGACGCGGGTGCCGTCGTATCCGGCGGTATTCTGGATATTGGAATCGCGCGGCGTGCCCGCCACTTCGGCAGCGGAAACCACTGTGCAGGACAGCATGGCTGCTGCAGCATAATAAAACAATCTCATTTTTCCCCTCAACAATTAAAATTCTGAATCGTCTGCGTCATTATTTGCCGACTTTGGTCAGCTCGCCGTAAGCGGGACCGTCCGGCTTGGCCGTATCGAGCATTTCCGCCTGGACCGTGAGGCAGACATGGATCTTTTCCCGGCTCGTGGTCGTGGTCCCGAAGAGATATCCGATATACGGGATTTTCGAGAGCCACGGAATGCCGATCGTCTGCTTCACATTCTGTTCCTTGTCCCATTGCGCCAGGATCATTTCCTTGTTCAGATCCAGCAGGGCATTGCCCTCGGTCACGCCGGTTTCGATGAGCTCGTTGCCGAGGTTGTTGCGTTCCATCACGTTTGCAGTCTGGATATTGTAGGAAAAGAACACTGTCCCGGACGCTTTGGCATAACTGCCGGGCCGGTAGGGCTCGATCGAAAAAGCCTCGCTGCGCGGATACGGACTTTGGCTCACGCCGCCGGCGTGCAGATTGACCAGCGGCGCCGTGATCTTCAGATACACCTGATACATGCCCTCCGGCAGCGAAGTGATCGTGCCGACGCTGGTTTTGTCATTGTCCGATTTGTAGATATTCTGCAGCTGCGGACTGAACATGAGCGCGTAACTTGCGGTTTCCGAATTCGCCGCGGTGAGCGAGGCGGTATTGCGGATATCCGCCTTGCCGTTCTGCTGCAGCACCCGCAGGAAACTGGCATCGAACTGCGGCGCGAAAAAAAACGCGCCGAACGGTCCGGTCATGCCCTGCAAAGCGGCACTGCCGCCCGAGGAAAGATCGAAGGCCTGAAAACCGACTTGGAAGATGTTCAGACCGGGACCGTTTTTCCACGCCAGATAATCCAGTCCGATATCCCGCATCATGCTTTCCCGGATCTCGTAGACGTTGAAACGGAAAGTGATCTGCGGCGCGGGACGGTCCAGCCATTCCAGAAACTGCATCGCATACGACGTATTGGAAGAATTGTCCTTCCAGTAGATCTGATTGGAATTCTGATCGTAACCGTAGACGGAACTGTATGGTCCCTCGCCGACGGCGGCATTGACGATGATGTTGACCAGCGTCTGCCCGGAGCGGTATTTGGGACGGTAAACGGCGCGGGTGATGCCGGTCCCGCGGATGATCTCGCCCGGCACCCGGCCGTCGATCTTCACCTCGCGGTCGACTTTGCGAACGAAATCATCCACATACGGCATCATTTTCACCGGACAGGTGACGGTCAGGAACTGCAGGTTGTTATTGCCGTATTCAATGCAGTTGACCGAAGAATTGATATTGTAGCGTTTGACCGCCGCCATCAGAAACGGCGTCACATCATTGGATTGAACGTATTTCAGGGTGTATACTTTCGATACCATCCTGTCCTGGGCATCATCCTGAACGAACCGGAGAGTCCGGGTTTCCTGATCTTCCGCGGACAGCACGGCCGCGGCGCCGAGCACGAAACAAAGTGCTCCCGTCTTGATTTGCAGCATATTTCCCCCCCTTGCAAAAATGTTGCTCCGGTTGATTCCGGATGAGGGGTAACATATTCCGGCAGGAATCACTTTTCAAGCTGAAAACAGGCTCGAAAGGACCGACTGCGGCACGGATGACAGGAGGTTTTCTACGGAAAGGATGAACCGGAAAAATTCCGATTTTTTTCTCAGCGGTCGATTTCCATGGTCACGGTAAAACTCATGGCCTGCGGCGGCGCGGGCAGAGTCTGCAGCGACTTCAGCAGATTCGCCACGGAGGTATCCATGGCGGCATTGCCGGAACGTTCCTGAATGACGGCGGAAATGATCCGGCCGTCGGCGGCCACGCGGAACAGAATGATCACTTTCGGACGGCTGTCGCCGTAAACCGAAGGCTGTTCCCAGCGGCGTTTCAGGTAGGCTTCGACCTTGTAGACAGGAATGATAACACTGATCAGTTCACTCATAATAGTCACACATCCAAATTGGGAACACGGATCCTATCATACAACCGATACATCGGTCTGTAGATTCCGGGAAGATAGCGTATCATAAAATACTCAACGCGCTGCTTCGCAGACAGCAGTACCCCGTTGTCCAGCATGGTACGGATCTCAGCGGCCAGCTGCTTCTGGAAAGTCTTATCGGGTTTTGGTGCATAAACCTGCGCCTTATAG
>JAZUCR010000702.1:0-10089 GCA_045639225.1 Victivallales bacterium | reverse complement strand
CAATGCAAAGATTTCATTCTCAATCTGAAAGAACATAAATAAGGAGAACCGAAGATGAAACTCAAACACCTCACCCTCGCCGGAACCGCAGTTGCCATGATCCTGCTGACCGGATGCGGCACCACCTCGGATTACGTCGATGCCAACGACACGACTGCCGCCGTCAAAAATAAAAACCGGATGAGCTCCTCCGACTGGATCGTCGCCACGGAAAAACTCGGCAACCAGCTGCTGGCCTCGCCCGAATTCGCGGCATTCCTCCGCGATTATGCCGAAGACGCCGCGGAAAAACTGAAAAAAGCCCAGGCCGGCGGAGAACAGATTTCCGCCCGGGAAAGACGGACCGCCATGCGTCCTCTGCTGATGCTTTCCACCATCGAAAACAAAACCGACGAACATATCGAGACCCAGCTGCTCACCGAGCGTCTGCGCGAACTCCTGTTCAAAAGCGGAAAAGTCCGGTTCACCACCTATGCGGCCGGACAGGGCCAGCAGATCGACCGTGCCACCGCAGGAGCCCGGGACCTCGCCCAGGATCCCAACATCAAGAGACGCACCCGCATGAGACAGGGCAAAGTCAATGCTTATGATCTGTCGCTCGGCGGAACGATCATCAAACAGCGTGCGGCCTCCGGCAGAGCTCGGGAAATTTCCTATCTGTTCACACTGACCCTGACCGACAACGATTCCGGCGAAGGCGTCTGGGCGCAGACTTACGAACTGAAGCGCCAGCATATCCAGAGCGCGTTCGGTTACTGAGAAAAATCTTCATTTGACAGGAAGCCGCCAACATGAAAAAAACTTTTTTTTCAGCAGTCGTAACCGCCTTGGCAGCATTGCTGGCCGGATGCACGAATGTGGCAACGTTCGATTACAATGCCGCGCCTGGAACCATTACGGTCTTCCAGGAAGCGGGACAGGCCCGGAAGACGGTTGCCGTGATGCCGTTCATGGACCAGCGCGGCTCCGCAGCGGCCGACCCTGGTGAGATCGGGGAACGCGGCTCGCTCTATCTGGGATTCCTCCCGCTGATGCCGTTCGGATATCTGATCAAGAGCGAACCGGAAAAAAGTGATGATTTTGTCTCTCTCGGCCGGTTCCATTTCGATCCGGCCAATGATCTGGCCAATGCGGCCATGGTCAGCCTCAAAGCTTCCAATCTGTTTGCCAGGGTCACCCGGGCAAATAAAATGGAGCAGGCCCAGGCCGATTATATCTGGAGAGGAAAACTGCTGAATACCGCATACCGCGGCAACATGTATTCCTACTGCATCACGTATTTCCTTTCCCATATATTCTGGATCATCGGAGTGCCCAGCGGCACCTCCTGGAACCGCCTCGCCGTTCAGTTCGAACTGCTGGACGGAAAATCCGGACAGGTGGTCTGGCGCTATGACTTCGACCGGGAAGACTCCATCACCCACTGGCTGTATGCCCGAGTCGGCAAAGACGTCAGCATGTATCCCCTGCTGATGAAAATGGCCATGAATCAGGCCATGAACGATCTTTCGGCAAAAGTCCCGCTGCGCTGACGGAACAGAAAAAACACCGTCTGAGGAACGCAGGAAACCGTCTCCCGGGCCCTGCGTTCCTTTGTTTTACCTTCGAAGCGGACTTGACCTTTCCTTTTCCGCCGTTATATTACCTGATCTGAAAAAAATAAAGGGAAACTCTCATGACCATTGCACTGCTGATTGCCGTCATTGCCGCGATCATCGTCATCACTGCGGTATGGAAGATTCATCCGCTGCCGGTCCTGCTGCTCGGGGGATTCGTTTTCGGAGTGTGCAGCCGGTACGGCGTCCTGGAAACTTTGAATCTGCTCTGTGCAGGCTTCGGCAACACCATCAGAAGCATCGGGATCGTGATCATTGCCGGAACCGTCATCGGCTGTTTCATGGAACAGCGCGGCGCACTGAAAGTGATCGCCGGCAAAATCATTTCCCTGACCGGCGAAAAACGCACGCCGCTGGCCATGAGCATTATCGGTTACGTGGTTTCGATCTGTATTTTCTGCGACTCGGCATTCATCATTCTGATCGGGCTGTGGAAAAAGATCGGCACGCTGGCGAAACTGCCGCTTGCCGTCGGCGCGACCGCATTGAGCATGGGACTTTTCGCCTCGCATTGTTTTATCCCGCCGACGCCGGGACCGCTGGCAGCGATGTCGATGCTTTCCGCCGATTTCGGATATGTGCTGCTGTTCGGTTCGATCGCCGCGCTGGCAGCGACCGCCGCCGGATATCTGTTTGCGGTCCGCGCCGGCAGAAATGAAGTTCTCGAAGCCGGTCCGGAAACCGCCGAAGCGGATGTGGAACCGGAGACGGTTTTCCGGCATCATTGGAGCATCGCCTTTCTGCCGATCGTCGTGCCGCTGCTGCTGATCGGGGCGAATTCGGTGGTCGGGCTGTGCCGGAAATCGGTGTCGCCGGGCTTTGCGGATTTCATGGCCGCGGCGGGACATCCGATCACCGCGCTGACGCTCGGGGCGCTGATCGCGGTTTTCCTGATCGGGAAATGCCGCCGGAAGGAGCTGACCGTAGATGGTCTGATGGGAAAAGCCGTGCTGGATGCGGCGAATATTCTGGCGATAACGGGAGCCGGCGGCGCGTTCGGCGAAGTCCTGAAAAAAGTCGATTTCAGTTCGCTGATGCCGCAACAGGTCCATTCCATGGCGATTTTCGCGCTGCTGATCCCGCTGGGTTTCGCGGCGGTTCTGAAAATTGCCCAGGGATCTTCCACGCTGGCGATCCTGACGGCGGCGAGCGTGACCGTGCCGCTGCTGGAAGTCTTGAATCTGACTTCGCCGGTGATGCGGGCACTCACCTGCTGCGCGGTCTGCTGCGGCGGCATGATCGTGTCGCACGCCAACGACAGTTTTTTCTGGGTCGTAGTCAAATTTTCCGGCATGAATGTCCGGCAGGGGTTGAAGCTCCAGACGCTGGGCACCCTGGTTTCGGGTTCCGCCGCGGCGGTGATCATTCTGCTGCTGGCATTGATCGGATAGAATTGCAATCTTAACGGGGAAAGGATCGGATCATGAGTAAAAAAGCATTGGTTGCGTATTTCAGCGCAAGCGGAGTCACGGCGGGACTGGCCGGCAGACTGGCGAAAGGCATCGGAGCCGATCAGTTCGAAATCGTGCCGGAACAGATCTATACGGACGCCGATCTGGACTGGCGGAATTCCCGCAGCCGCAGTTCGGTGGAAATGAACGACCGTTCCGCCCGGCCCGCGATCGCTTCCAAAGTGGAAAATATCGCGCAGTATGAAGTCGTTTTCGTTGGTTTCCCGGTCTGGTGGTACCGCGAACCGTCCATTATCGACACCTTCATGGAAGCGTATGATTTCACCGGCAGGACAGTCGTGCCGTTTGCCACCTCGGGCGGCAGCGGAATCGGCCGGAGCGGCGAGAATCTGCAGCAGCTCGCGCCCGGAGCAAAAGTCCTGCGGGGAAAACTCTTTGCCGCAGACACCCCGGAAAAAGAACTCGCCGCCTGGGCCGCCGAATGGCTGTAAGCTGACCTTCCCCCGGTTATGATCCTTCACGATATCATCCACGACCATGCGTTCAACCGCAGACTGATCGTCCTGTCACTGCCGATCTCGGTCCAGTCGCTGATGCTGGCGCTGGTGGCCGCGGGAGATGCGTTCATGCTCGCCCGCGTCAGCCAGAACGCCATGGCGGCGGTGTCGCTCGCCACCCAGATCCAGTTCGTGCAGAATATGATCCTTTGCGCAATCGTCGCGGGGATCGGGGTCATGGGCGCGCAGTACTGGGGGAAAGGCGACCGGGAAGTCATGGGGAAAATCTTCGGGATCGGCATCCGGATGTCCGCCGGGGTCTGCATCGTCTTTTTTCTGGGCTGTTTCTGTTTTCCGGAAAAACTCATGCTGATCTTCGCCCACGATCCCGAACTGGTCCGGATCGGCGCCGGATATCTCGAAGTCGCCTCCTGGTCCTATCTGCTCACGGGAGCTTCCCAATGTTATCTGGGCATCATGAAAGTCAGCGAACATGTCACCTGTTCGGCAGTCATCAGTTCCGCGGCGGTGATCCTGAACATCATTCTGAACGCGGTATTCATTTTCGGACTGTGCGGCTGCCCGGCACTGGGCGTGCGCGGGGCGGCTCTCGCCACGGTGGCGGCACGCGTGATCGAGCTGCTCTGGTGCATCCTGGTTTCCCGGAAAAAGGGTTTCATCCGTCTGCATTTCCGCAATATCATCACTTTCGACCGGCAGCTCTCAGCGGATTTCCGGCATTACATGCTGCCGATCCTGGGCGCGTATCTGCTGTGGGGGACCGGCTTCACCGCGTATACTGCGATCATGGGGCATCTGGGTCCGGACGCCGCGGCCGCCAATTCGATTGCAGCGGTAGTGCGCGACCTGCTGTGCTGTCTCTGCAACGGCTTTGCCGGAGCCGCCGGGATCATGATCGGCAACGAACTGGGAGCGGGCAATTTGGAACTCGGCCGGACCTACGGCAACCGCATTGCGGTCCTCTCGTTCTTTGTCGGACTGCTCTGCACGGTGATCGTGCTTTCGGCGATCCCTGCCGCCGAGGCATTCATGGATCTGACCCCGCAGGCCGAAAAATATATGCGCGGCATGTTCATCATCCTCTCGGTCTATATGATCGGGCGGACCGTCTGCACGATGATCATCAACGGGGTTTTCTCGGCGGGCGGCGACACGTTTTTCGATGTCTACAGTCTGCTGGTCTGCATGTGGTTCATTGCGCTGCCATGTGCGTTTCTCAGCGCATTTTACTGGCAGCTGCCGGTGCTGGCCGCCTATGCCTGCACCTGTCTGGACGAAGTCGGCAAAGTGCCGTGGGTGATCTGTCATCACCGCCGGTACCGGTGGGTCCGGAACATCACCAGGTAGCGGTCCAGCCTCGATTCGGCGGGCCGATTGCCGTTTTTTCAGATTTTTTCGGAAAAAAGACGGTTCGGGATTTGCAATTTGGCGGAGATGATGTATATTATTATTTTGGAAATCGGTAAACGGTAAACTTTTAAGGAGTCTTATCATGGCACATAAAAAAGGACAGTCAAGCAGCAGAAACGGTCGTGACAGTCAGCCGAAAATGCTGGGTATCAAAGCGTACGGCGGAGAATTCGTAACCACGGGCACGATCATCGTGCGTCAGCGCGGAACCCGTTTCCGTCCCGGCAGCAATGTCGGCTGCGGCAGAGATTTCACTCTGTTCGCCCTCAAAGACGGCACGGTCAAATTCACCAAAGAAAAACGTCTCGTGGAAGTTATTCCGGCCCCCGCGGCTGCAGAGTAATTTTGAACGCAGTCTTTCTTCAGCCCGGATCGCAATGTCCGGGCTTTTTTTTGCAAAACCAGTCGGGCGGATGAATCATGTTTATAGATAAAGCGCAGATCACGATCAAGGCGGGCAACGGCGGCAACGGCTGCTGCAGCTTCCGGCGCGAAGCCTTCATTCCGAAAGGCGGTCCGGACGGCGGCGACGGCGGCAACGGCGGCAATGTGGTATTCGCCGCCGCTCCCGGCGAACAGAGCCTGCAGGATTTCATTTTCAATCACCGGTTCGCCGCCCAGAACGGACAGCCCGGCAAAGGCAAGGACATGCACGGCCGCAACGGTCAGGATGTGATCATCAAAGTCCCGCCCGGAACCCTGATCCGCAACGTGGAGACCGGGGAACTGATCGCCGATATCGACACCCCGGACAAGGTCGTGACGGTGCTTTACGGCGGCAAAGGAGGACGCGGCAACCGCAAGTTCGCCACCAGCGTCAACCGCGCCCCGCGCGAACACGAGCCCGGCGAGAAAACCGAACCGGTCGAAATCGAACTCGAACTCAAAATGCTGGCGGACGTCGGTCTGGTCGGCTTTCCGAACGCGGGCAAATCCACCTTGCTCTCCCGGATCTCCAATGCCAATCCGAAGATCGCCCCCTACCCTTTCACCACCCGTCATCCGGTGATCGGGCTGGTCAAGATGCCCGATTTTTCCACTTTTCTGGTCGCCGATGTGCCCGGGCTGCTGGACGGCGCCCATTACAATGTCGGGCTCGGACACGAATTCCTCCGCCACATCGCACGCACCAAGATGCTGCTTTACGTGCTCGATATGGCCGGGATCGACGGACGCAATCCCGCCGACGACCTCAAAGTGCTCAAGCGCGAACTGGAACTTTACCAGAAAGGCCTTTCCAAGCGCGCGGTTTATGTGATCGCCAACAAAATGGATCTCCCGGAAAGCGCGGAAAATCTCAAGGAACTCAAAAAGAAGGTGCGCGGCCTCACCATCATTCCGGTCAGCGCGGAAAACGATCCCTCTTTCGAAGATCTGAAGGAAAAACTGCAGCTCGCCCTGCGGGAAATCAGAAAAAAAGAAGAACAGGAGGCCGAATAATGCCTGTCGATCCCGAATATCTGAAAGAACTCGAAAAATGCCGTTTCGAGGAATGCCTGCGCAAGCTCGATTCGATCGTGCGCGAAATGGAATCCGGCAACGTGCCGCTGGAAGATATGATCAGCAAATTCGAGGAAGGCTCCGCCATTGCCTCGATCTGCCATAAGAAACTCGCTTCCCTGAAACAGAAAATCGAAATGCTGCAGCCGGGACGCGAAGCGCCTGCCGTTCCGAATGAAACGGGCAATAACTGAAAGGGAGCTGCTCATGGATGCTTTGAATCTGCCGGGGACCGTATCCCGGTTCGAAGATCTCTATGCCATGCACGAATTCGAGCTGGACGGCTGCGCCTGCAAGGTGATCGAACCGCAGAATCCGCTGCCGGGCAGACGCTGGATCTGGAAAGCCGAATATTTCAACGCATTCCCCTCATTTGAACTGGAAATGCTCCGCCGGGGGTATTATTACGTTTTCATGAAGGTGGAATACGAATGCGGCTCCCCGCATTCGCTCGCGCATTGGAACAAATTGTATGATTTCCTGACCGGAGAACACGGTTTCGACCGCAAGCCGATCCTGTTCGGGCTGAGCGTCGGCGGTCTCTATATCTACAACTGGGCGGCAAAAAATCCGGAGAAAGTCGGCTGCATTTACGGCGACAATCCCGTCTGCGATTTCAAAAGCTGGCCCGGCGGCAAAGGCGCCAGCGAAGGACACCCAGATCATTGGAAAAACATGATCGCCGCTTACGGTTTTTCCGGCGAGGCTGAAGCGCTGGAATGGAAATACAATCCCGTGGACAATCTGAAAGAACTGATCCGGGCGGGGATCCCGCTGATCCATGCGGCGGCCACTGAAGACACCGTTGTGCCGATCGGGGAAAATACCGACCGGCTGGAACAAAACTGCCTCGCGCTGGGCGGACGCATCACCGTGATCCGTCACCCCGGCGGACATCATCCGCACCATGCGGTTCCCGATCTGGCCGCGCTTTGCAGTCTGATCGAAAAATCGGCACTGCGCTGATCCGGGAACGGGGGGTGTCTCATGGAGGACCTGCTGTTCAAAAAAATCTGCCGTCTCGCCGGAAATGCCATCGTCGAATACGGCATGATCCGGGCCGATGACCGAATCCTCATCGGCGTCAGCGGCGGCAAGGACAGCGTGGCGCTCCTGCATGTTCTGAAACATTTCCAGCAGACCGCACCGATCCGTTTCGAACTGGAAGCGGCGACTTTCGATCCGGGCTTCAGCGGCTTCTCCGCGGACGCGACCGGCGAGCTCTGCCGTTCGCTCGGGATCGAACATCATCTCATCCGTTTGGATATGGAATCCCTGCTGAAGGAAAAACAGCTGGAAGAAAATCCGTGCATGCTCTGTTCGCGGCTGCGCCGGGGCAATCTCTACACGCTGGCCCGCAAACGGAACTGCCGCAAAATCGCGCTGGGACAGCATCTGGACGATGCGGAAGTCTCGTTCCTGATGAGTCTCTGCCGCGGTGCCGGATTGAGCACCATGGGTCCGAATGTGCCGGAAAAAAACGGTGAACTGCGCGTCATCCGTCCGCTGATCCTGACGCCGGAAGCGCTGATCGCCGAATGGGTCGCGAAAATGAACCTGCCCGTCCGGGGCGAATGCCGGTATAAGGAGCAGCTCGAAAACGGCGACCGCCGCTATTTCCGGAAGCTGCTCGACCAACTTTCCGAACGCATTCCCGACCTGCGCAGCAATATGCTCCGGTCCATGTCCAATATCCAGGAAGGGTATCTGTTCGACCCCCGCTTTCTGCAGAAGGAGGACCCGGACCATGAAGTTTAAACGTCTCTACAATACCGAGGAACACCGGCAGGAGGTCAAAGAGGCGCTCCAGACCGGCAGGATGGCACTGATCCTGCGCGCCTTCTTCTTTCCGAAAATGGTGCGCGCCTTTCTGGTCCGCGTAATGATCGTTATCCTGACCGCCTGGTGTTTTTTCAAATTCATCTGTCTGCCGCTGGTCATTCAGGGGGAAAGCATGCTGCCGACCTATCCCTCGCGCGGCTTCATGTTCTGCTGGGCGCCAACCTACTGGTTCCGTTCTCCGCGGCGCGGCGATATCGTGATCATGCGCTACGGACGCGGCGCGATGCTGCTCAAACGCGTTATCGCCCTGCCCGGCGACACAGTGGCATTCAAGGACGGCCGGCTGGTGCTCAACGGCAAGCCGGTCGACGAACCTTACATCAAAGGTCCGTCCGACTGGAATCTGCCCGAACGGACTGTCGAACGGAATCATTTTTATCTGGTCGGCGACAACCGGTCCGTGCCGATCGAAGCACATATTTTCGGCGAAATGCATAAACGTTACCTCAAAGGAGCTCCGCTATGGTGATCAAAACCAAACATCTCGTCTGGAGCGCGGTCATCATCGTTTTATTGATCGCGGCCGGGATCGGCTTGTGGCTGTATCTGCGTCCGACCGATGAAAACCTGATCCGGACGCGGTTCGCCCGTCTGGCTTCGCTGGCCTCCAAAAACACGAAGGAAGGCGCCCTGCCCGCGGCCGCCCGCGCCAAGGAGATAGCCTCGCTGTTTTCCGGTAAAAGCACCTTCGCCGTGGACGGTCTCGACTGGCTGGCCGGGCCGTTCAATCATGAAGCGCTCAGCGGCAATATTTTCCGTTCCCGGGCCATGTTCGACAAGCTTGCGCTTTCACTGGACGACCTCGAACTGGACATCGATTCCCCCCATAAAAAAGCCAAAGTCGATCTTACCGCCGTCCTTTCCGGCACGCTCAAAGACGGCAAAACCATCCGCGAAGTCCGCGAGCTGGAATGCAATTTGCTCAAAACCGACGACGGCTGGGTTTTCGACAGTTTCAAAGTCCGCCGGATCATCAAGAAATAGACTCGGAGCTTGATACGGGATCACAGGCTTCACGCGGACATGGGTAAAATGGGTAAGATGGGTAAAATGGGAGAAAACGCGCAATACAGGTTATAGGAAACTCCTGGCAACGCAACTTTGAACTCGCACACCCATTACACCCATTTTCACTACCGTCCGACAGAGTTCCGCTTTACTGATTCAGCAGATAATTGCGGACCGCATCGGAGGATTCCGGCCATTTTTTGATCTCGCGGTCGCCGAGCAGGATCACGCCTTCGACGATGCCGCGCGTCATGTATTCGCGGGCCTTGTCGAGCTGATAGACCAGCAGCTGCGGCAGATTGCCGGCATCGGAGATCCCGTATTCATGCAGGAAGATCCCCTGAATGATCGGCTTGCCAGGGAATTTTTCCTGACACAGCCGGATGTTGCGGTCGTAATCCAGAATTTCATTCATGTTCCAGAACCAGAGGTTCACGGTATCCATATACGGCTGGATCAGCGAGAAATCTTTCTGCGCCAGTTCATGGACATAAACCACGCCGTACATTTTCAGCTTGTCATTGTATTTCTTGAGGGCTTTGTAACGGGCCTCGAAAGCATCCGGCAGAACGATTTTCCGGAAATAGGTCGTCACATCGTCGCACATCGCGCCGACGATATTCGGATATTTGAGGGAGAGACGGCTCAATTCCTCGGCGTTGCCCTCGTCATTCATGGCGCCCTGCGCACCCGGTGTGCGGCATTGGCTGTTCACCTGGCACAGCATCCGTTTGAAGCCGGAATGCAGTTTGAGCATCTTGTCATCGGTCGGACCGTAAACAT
>JAZUCR010000701.1:0-2878 GCA_045639225.1 Victivallales bacterium | reverse complement strand
CGCCGCCCGGATTGCCGGCAAACCCGGTAAAGTAAAAGGTGATCTTCTCTTCCCCCACAGTGCATACATTGCCCAGGGATTGGACATATCCGCGATCCCAGCTGCTTTTTGCTTCCGGCAGGATCGCACAGTTCCGGTCCGGACGCCACCAGTGAAAACCGTCACGGCTGTAAGCGAATTCCAGCCCAGTGATTTTCGGCATGCCGCTTTTGGCGCAATCCTGATTTGACGGACCGTAATGCAGCTGAAACAACCCCAGCATGATGCTTTCATAGGGAACTGCATCCAAATTATATAACTGCGGGGGAATCCCCAATTCGGGAAGCGGATGGTCCAGCTCATCAACTCCAGCCCAGTGAACAGAACGTTTTTCCATACCTTCCGCGGCCGGATTTCCCCATTGGCTGGCAGTAAAAATATCGTCTCCCTCGGCATAATCCCGCATCCGCAGCAGTGGTTCGTAGTCATAAGAACGCAGACTGAAACACCATTTCCGGGTAAACGGATTGTAAAACATGGTGCTCCGGTCTCCGGTATACCCTGTGGCAATCGGCAGACTCCAGTGGATCCCATCCGGTGAGGTCATTACCATTCCTCGGCTTACAGAAGGAGATTCCTCCATCAGAAACATTTTGAATCGTTGATCCGGATCGGCGGTATAATAGTCATGGACTACGGTCCAGGAATCACATTTCAATCCGTAAGGCAGCACCCGGTTTGTTCCCGGAACGATATCCAAATCAGGACGCTTCCAGTGCAGCCCGTCATCGCTTTCCGCATAACAGATGGTTCCAAGAAAACCGGCTTCATACCACATCTGAAAAATGCGCTTCTCATAATTGAACCACACGCCGCCGCTTTTCGGACAGGCGCAAGATGGATGTTTTCCCATTCCCAGCTCCAGAGCCGTTTCCGGTTTCAGGACGGGATTGTCCGCGTATTTTTCCGGATAATGGAATTTCCTGACACAGGAATGAGAAGCTATGAGAAAATCATCGACAAACAATTCCCGGCCGCGTCCCAACAGTATGACTTCCAGCGGATTTTCCAGATACGGAACGGGAAGCACACGGCGTTCCGTATAATGAGAACGAGGATATTCCGGAGGCCAGATTTCCGGTAACGGAATACCGTTGTAAAGAAGCCGTTTCCGCATCTGTTTTTTCATTTGAAATCTTTCTCCTGCTTCCTGATTCTGTCTTATACACTTTTGACCGATTCTCGTTCAATCACGTCGCCGACCAGCTTTTCCGGCACAATGTTCCGTTCCTCAAAGATCAGCTGATAAATCTGTCTGAACATGATCTGTCCGGTTTCGTAATACGGCTCATTGACCGTTGTCAGATGAGGAGCGGAATAAGAACTTCCGGGAACATTGCCAAATCCCAGTACGGAAAAATAATCCGGGACAAACAGCTTGCGGAGGAAACAGGCGTGGATAAGGTCCAGCGCCAGATAATCGTTGAAACATTGAACCGCATCTGGATGCATTTGAATAATCTGTTCAAATAGTTCCTGCTGCTTTTTCGGATTGGAGTTTTCGTTCAGCACCATCTCCGGCAAATGATGCTTCCGCATCGTTTCCCGATATCCGTCCTCACGTTCGGCTGCGATCGTATTCCTTCCGCTCATGCCGCCAAGATACATGATATTGCGATGACCTTGGGAAATCAGGTATTCGGCGCCGCATTGGGAACTGGCTCTCTGATCAAATGCCATGCGGCCGGATCCCGGGACCAGACCGATGGATGGAATATTAAGCTCAAAAAATTTCGGATCCACTTTTCGAAGGATCGTATTCGGCAGGGATATGGCTGATATGCCGGCTACACGGAATTCCACCGCCCGCATGATCGCCTGATTGATGTCATCTTCCAATGGGATCAATTTGATTATGCATTTGTATTTAGCCGATTCTTCCACGCAGCCTTTGATGACAGGCATGATAAAATCCTGAAATTGTGAAATCACGGCTATCACCCGGCTCTTGCCCGTGACTACGGAATTTACCAGCTCATTGCGGACATAGCCCATTCGCTTTGCCGCATTCTGAATTTTGCGAATAATCGGCTTGGATATTTTTAAATCCCCTTCATATCGTCGGTTCAGCACATAGGATACGGTTGCGCGACTGACCCCGGTTTCTCTGGCTATGTCGATCATCCTGATCATAATTTCAACCTCCGATGAATTTACCCGCGTAAATTACAGCATAATTTACACTGTTTTCCGGATTTGTCAATATCAAAAAGAAAATATTTTTATCGTTTCCGTATCGCTGCGGTGCCTGCTGCCGCTGGGAAGGTCCCGTCCGGGTCACCGAAGCGGAAGTGGATGCCATCGCCGCTTATCTTAACATTCCGGTCCGGGATTTTCTGCGCGACCACACGGTCCTGACCGCGGACCGCCGTTCCCTTTCCCTGCTGGAGAAACCCGACGGCTCCTGCTGTTATTATGACGACCAGACCCGGAGCTGCCGCATCCAGGATGTCAAACCGGCGCAGTGCCGGAATTTCCCCGATAAATGGAATTTCCCCGGCTGGGAAAAGCTGTGTGCCGGAGCTCAGGTCGAAACTCCGGAACGGCCGGTCTACCGCGGACCGGTCAAGCTGATGACCGCGCTGGTGCTGATTTTCGGGTCCGTGCCGTGTCTGGAAGACTTGAAGATTCTGCCGCTGTTCCGCGGGACTTTGTCTCGGGAAGGATTCTGCAGCTGGTGGAAAGCATGGATCGAGGCCGGTGAAGGGTTGGCCATGATCCTGCTGCCCGTCTCCACCATATTGATCATTCTGTATCTGATTCTCGGCAAGCTTATCCGCAAGACGCGTTATATTCTCTGGTTCGCCGCTCTGCTGATCCTGTTCATATCCGGACTGAT
>JAZUCR010000700.1:0-19041 GCA_045639225.1 Victivallales bacterium | reverse complement strand
TATCCTCTTTTCCATCTTTTTCCGGTGTTTACAGCGGTCTTGAAACACACGTTCCCATCCCGAACACGATTGTTAAGAGGACCCGCGACGATGATACTGCACATCAGAGTGTGGGAAAGTAGTTCGACGCCGGATTTTTTTTATCTGTTCCCCTTATTTCATGAGGTTTCCGTGTGATGGCTTCCCCCGCCGAGGTCCAGGAAAAAATTAAATCTCTGCAATTGGCACGTACCTTGCTCAATGCTAAAATCGAATCGCTTGAGTTGGCCGGCAGACAGATTGATCAGGAGATTGCCAGCTTGACCGGCAGCTTGAATCAATCTTCCCAGGTCATCCATGAGAATCCTTTTCTGTCTGATCCTGCGACTCATGATATTGCCGAATTTTTTCTCTCAAAAGAATTTTTGATTGTCAGTCACAGTCCTCTTGTAAAAGAAAAATCCACTATAGCGAAACGTGCGTGGGCATGTTATGACAAGATCAATCCTCTGTTCAAGCAACTGGCCCAAGCCAGACAAAAATTTCAATATTGCTTTCCCGATGATGAACAGCATGCCGGAAAATCGACTTTTTTCCAGCTGATCAAAACGATACAGGAACAAGGATTGATCGGGGTCGAACGGAAAAAGAACGAATTAACGATAACCCCCCGGAAAAACGCTGATTGGTCGAATTTCTTTGACGGCGTCTGGGTCGAGTATGTCGGCCGCTGGCTGATCGAGGACGCGGTAAAGAAATTCAACCAGAAAAATCCCCCTCTGCATTATGGGATCTGGTCCAATGTCAAATTGAAGAAGCTCGATTCTCCACAGGCGGTTGATAAGGAACTGGATATTGTTCTCAATCTTCGTGATACAGCCAAAATCAATCACCATATTTATATTTTCGAGATCAAATCCGGGAAAAATCTGGATATCGAAGGCTGGGTTGAATCCACCCGGTTGTTTCAGAATGAATCCAAGAATATCCGATTTATCACCTGCAGCACGAATTCGTCGCTGGATCCCATGTCTTTTGCCCCCTTCCGTTTATGTCTTTTTCAGAATTTACCAAACCTCATGGCTGACATATTAAGCCGTGATTTTCCTCCCCCCAGGGAAAAATAAAAACGGGATGCCAAGCATTTTTGAAATCAAAGGAGAAAGGAAGACCGGAACATGTTGTATCTCAAATTCAAAAAAATCATATTCGAAGTCATTCAGCCGGCTGAGAACGGCCGGATCGCGAGTAAAATTTTTGATCTGACTATTCTTGCCTTCATTCTGCTGAGTGTCATCAGCGTTTTCATCACTACTTTTGATTTGCCGCGGGAATACGTGAAATCTCTGCAGCAGATCGAGCATATTTCCCTGATCGTTTTTTCCGTTGAGTATCTGCTGCGGATCTGGACTGCGGACTTGCTTTATCCTGGATACGGATTTTTCCGGTCGCGGATCAAATATGTTTTTTCCGGCATGGCTTTGATCGACCTGCTGGCGATCCTGCCGTTTTATCTGCCGATGTTCCTGCCGGTCAATCTGATCGGGATCCGTGCCATCCGGCTGGTCCGGCTGCTGAGGCTGCTCAAATTGAACCGCTATTCCGATGCGCTGGCTTCGATCGGAAGCGTGTTCAAAAGCAAATCAAAAGAAATATTTGCCTCGCTTTTTTTCGTTTTTATTCTGCTGGTGGTGGCTTCACTGCTGATTTACTATGCGGAACATGACGCCCAGCCGGAACAATTTCAGAATGCATTTTCCGGTTTATGGTGGGCGGTGGCTACGTTGACCACAGTCGGTTATGGCGATATTTATCCCATCACTCCGATCGGCCGTTTCCTTGGGGCCATGATTGCGCTCCTCGGCATCGGCATGGTGGCGGTGCCGACCAGTATTTTGAGTGCCGGATTTATGGAAATACTTCACAATAACGTTGAAACACCTTCCAATGATGAGAAAAAAGACTCCGAGTCCGAAAAGAAATACTGTCCCTACTGCGGAAAAAAACTCGATTGACCAAAAACGTTTTCGGCCGATCCGTTTCGTTTGAGGTTTGATCATGATCTGTCTGTAAGCACAGCAGTGTATCGGACTTGCTGCTTTTTTCTCTTTGACTTTTTTCTGTTCTCCGCTCTCATTGCACGAAAGCTGACTTGTCTGTCTCCGTGCAATGACTGGATCTGCGTTTTGTGAGCAGTGCCAGTTTCCCTTTTTTGTGCTGCTTCTTTTTTTCTTCCTTTTTATTTTGCCTGATTTGAATTTTGTATTTTAAGATGTATATTTTGTATTGTGGATCATTAAGTTCATATTATGAACTTTAAGAAGGGAACGTTGATGGGAAATGTAATTGACAAATGCTTTTCAATTCTGGAGCAGATCGTTTCTTCCGCGCCGGAGCCCTGCCTGCCGTCACCGCTTGCTGAGAAACTGAATCTGAACCGGGCAACCTGCTCGCGCCTGCTGAAACAGCTGACTGATATGGGATACCTGCTGAAAATCTCCCGTCTTCAAGGGTATGCTCCGGGACCGAAGCTGTTGACCCTTAACAATATTGCCGGATTTGAACGGGAACTGCTCGAAGCCGCATGTCCGGTCATCGACCGCAGCGCGGAGATATTGGGCTGCTCGGTGCTGCTGGCCCGGCTGTATGGACGGAAGCGTTATGTGTTGTATCATCGGAACTGTGCCGCCGAACTGAATATCCGGATCACGCAGCCGTGTTACGATGATCTTTTCTGCACAGCGACCGGTCTGCTGTTGACCTCGCATCTGCTTGAGGAAGAAATCCTGGCCTGCTGGCAGGAACAGAAAAAAGTCGGAGCTGAAATTCTGCCGGAATATCGGGTCAAAAAAAACTTGATCGGACAGTTGGAAAAAATTTCGGAACGTGGGTATTTTGAATGTGGTAAAGGTTTTCAATGGATCTATGCGTATCCCATTTTCCGGAACGGGACGTTTTATGCCGCGCTTGGAGCGAGCATCCACCGTTCCAAACATAATTCGGTGTATCATCGGAAAATCTGCAAGGTTTTGAAACAGGCTGCTGATGACATATCCCGCAGTCTTTCCCCGCAATATACAATCGCCTGACAACTGGAGGTAAACATGAAAGAATTCAAAGTGGCCGGACATGAAGCGAGTCTGCTGCCGGAAGGCGCCTGGAAAATGGTGTGGAATGACGAGTTCGACGGAACCGAACTGGACCGTTCCAAATGGGATTACCGTCTGTCCATGATGGGCAAACGGCATCCGGCGTGGGTCGACCGGGGTGTGGAACTGGACGGCAGCAGCAATGCGGTGTTTTCTCTGCTGGAAGAAGACGGGCGGCCGGTAAGCGCCCAGCTGCAGACCGGTTACAATTTCATGGACGAGCCGGTGACGGCAACCAAATTCGGGCACGATGCTCTGCAGTGGAACATCGGAAAACTCAAGGAAAACCTTTATACGCACTGTTTCGGTTATTACGAATGCCGCTGCAAGCTGCAGCAGCACCCGGAAGGCTGGTGGAGCGCGTTCTGGATGCAGTCTCCGACCATCGGGGCCTCGCTCGATCCCGCCGACACCGGTACGGAACTGGATATCATGGAGTGTTTCCACTCCGGCGTTGTTGCCAGTCACAATGCTTTCACCGGCGGTTACGGTCTGGACTGCAAAAGAGCCTGCGTCGGCGGCGTAAAAGATCTGGATATGACCGTGTTTCACCGTTTCGGCATGAAGTGGGATGAGACCGGCTATACGTTCTTCATTGACGGCAAAGAAGATGGACATATCGACCAGTATATTTCCAAACGTCCGGAGTTCATTCTTATCAGCACGGAAGTGAAGGGTTACCGGCATGAGAACCATCAGCCTGTGCCTGAGGCTTTCGATCTCATCGGCAAAGATGTTTTTATCGTGGACTATGTTCGCGTGTTTGATGCTGTCAAGGAGTGAAAATGAAGATCACCGCACTGAAAACTTTTATCTGCAATGCGTTTCGGACCAACTTCGTGTTCGTGAAAGTGGAAACGGATGCCGGGATCCACGGCTGGGGCGAATCCACGCTGGAATACAAGGAACTGACGATCCAGGCGGCGATCCACGATCTGGAAAGTTATCTGATCGGCAAGGATCCGCATAATATCGAAGCGTTCCGGCATGACTGTTACCGTGATGCCTACTGGCGAGGCGGTCCCGTACTGATGAGCGCGCTGGCCGGCGTGGAAATGGCGCTTTGGGATATCAAAGGAAAAGCATTGAACGTGCCCGTTTACCAGCTGCTCGGCGGCAAAGTGCGCGACGCAGTTCCGGTCTATGTGAACGGCTGGTTCGCGCCTGCCAAAACACCGGACGAATTTGCCGAGAAAGCTGTCGAAGTCCGGAAAAACAAATATCCCGGCTGCAAATGGGATCCGTTCGGAAAAGCCTGGCAGCAGATCGGTAAAAAAGAACTCGATCAGGCTATGGAATGCATCGAAAAAGTCTCTGAAGCGGTCGGTTCCGATGTGCAGCTGCTGATTGAGGGACACGGACGGTTCGATATTCCTACCGCGGTCAAGATCGGCAAGCGCCTGGAAGATTATGATATCTTCTGGTTCGAGGAACCGATCCCTCCGGATGATAAAGAGGGAATGCGCGAGGTCAAGGAACGCGTGCGCGTTTCGATCGCCGCCGGGGAGCGGCTCTACAACCGTTACGAATACCGGCAGTTCTTCGATCTGAATTGTGCCGATTACATTCAGCCTGATATCTCGCATGCGGGCGGCATCATGGAAATGCGGATGCTCGGTGCCGAGGCCGAAGCGCGGCACATCGGATTCTGTCCGCACAATCCGTCCGGTCCGGTGGCGAATGCGGCGACGCTCCAGCTCGCGGCCTGCGTGCCGAATTTCGTGATGCTGGAAATGATGATGACCGATGTGCCGTGGCGTGCCGAGATCTGCGATGAAAAGCTGGTCATGCGCAACGGCTGCATGGTGATCCCGGAACGTCCCGGACTCGGGATCGAGCTCGACGAAGCCGAATTGCTGAAACATCCGTATATCCGCACGGAACTGCGGCATTATAAAGGAACGCTGACCAATATCCGTCCGCCCGATGCGATCCGGTATTATGAAATGGAGAATAATTGAGATGAATCGTTTTCAGGATAAAGTCGTGCTGGTGACCGGCGGGAACCGCAATACCGGTCTTGCGATCGTGGCAAAATTTGTGGAGGAGGGTGCAAGGGTATTCATGTGCGGTTCCACGCCCGAATCCACTGCGAAAGGGGCAGCGTATCTGGCCGCGCACGGCTGCGCCGGAGTCCGGAGCATTCCCTGTGATGTCTCCGATTTCACGCAGGTGAAGAATCTTTTCGACATCATCGAAAAAGAGGCCGGGCGCTTGGATATCCTGGTCAACAATGCCGCGCATCAGGGGATCGGCAAGCCTTTTGTCGAGATGGATCCGGCGTATGTGATGGAAGTATTGGGGGTGAATGTCCGGGGCGGTTTTCAGGTTACGCAGCAGGCGGTCAACCGTTTCTTTCTGAAACAGGAATCGCGCGGTGTGGTGGTGTTTCTATCTTCGAACACCGCTATGCGCGCAATCCGGAACCGGACGGCTTACTGTGCCAGCAAGGGGGCGATCAATTCGATGGTGAGGGCGATCGCGCTGGACCTTGGCCCGCTGGGGATCCGGGTGAATGCCTGTGCTCCCGGTTATATTTACACGGAACGCTGGGATGTTCTGCCCGAGGAGAAAAAAGCCCGCCGCCGTTTGAATTGTCCGCTGCGGCATGAAGCCACCGGACGGGATATTGCCAATGTGGTGGCATTCCTGGCCAGCGAGGAGAGCGGCAATATGACCGGCGAGATCGTGACCTGCGATGCCGGCTGTTCCTGTCAGCACATGCCCGAGGATGTGGATTATTGATGACCCCGCTGATTTTGGAGAACGGGATCTTTAGGACTGAAATCGTTCCGGAGATCGGCGGTAATATCATTTCCCTGCGTCATCAGCCGAGCGGAACGAAACTGCTGCGGGAACCGGCAGACTTGCGGGATCTTAAACGTTTTCCCGAACAATTCGGTCTGCCGGTGTTGTTTCCGCCGAACCGGATCGAGGATGGCAAATTCACATTCGAGGGAAGGCTCTGTCAGCTCCCAGTCAATGAGACAGCCATGCACAATCATCTGCACGGCCTGGTGGTGAACAAGCCGTGGAAATTGATTTCTCATACGGAACATTCTGCTGAATTGACCTATGATTTTATTCCGTCGAATCCGGAGTATGAAGGTTTTCCGTTTGCATTTGCACTGAAACGGGAAGTGATTCTGACCGAAACCGGATTGCTGGACCGCATGACGGTAACGAATCAGGGGAAATGGGATATGCCGCTTGGCCTGGGGTATCATTCCACTTTTCCCGCGGATTCGGCACAAATCCGTTTGAGTGCCGGTCCCGATCAGTTCGAGATCGGAGAACGTTATCTCCCGACTGGCAGACATTTGGCATGGGAGCGCATCGATCCCCGGAAATGGTTTGATCCGAGCGGGATCAATGCCGGGTTCCACATGCGGGCGGAATCTGTGATTTCGGAAGACGGCAATTGGTTTCATGGAGCGGAAATCCGGTATAAAAACGGTTTGCTTCGGTATATTATCGATGAAAAATTCGGATTCTGGTATACCTGGAACAAGCGGGGACAGGGGGATTTCATCTCGCTGGAACCGGTCAGCTGGATGGCCAATGCCTTGAATCAGCCGGGACTGCCGGAAGAGACCGGACTGCGAATACTGGCTCCGGGTTCCGAAAGCATTTTCCGGTGTGATTTGTTTTTTATCCCGATGATTTCGCGAGCGGTATCATGATCAAAAACCATTTTTTGCCGGATGGTATTTGAAAATAAATCTCAGGAGAAGTATATTATATTAAATATACAAAAATCAGGATATGATTCCTGCAGGGGTTCGAGAGATATCCGGTGCCAATCCCCGAACCCGAATTGGTTGGAAAGGTATTTATCATGTGGTTTGAAAAAGATACCGACGGGATTTTGAAGCCCGGAACGGTTTTTGAAAAATATACGGTTGAAAAAATGCTTGGACGCGGCGGCATGGGGGTTGTCTATCTCGTCCGGCATAATGTCCTGGATTCCTATTTTGCACTCAAAGTTCTGTTTCCCCTCGCAGCAAAAAAGAAAAAGTCATTCATAAACCGGTTTCTTCAGGAAGCGAAACTGGCCTGCAAGATCAGGCATCCGAACTTGATTGCAGTATATGATGCCGGAAGAAATCCTGACAATGGACTCTATTATCTGGTCATGGATTATGTTTCCGGAGGAAGTGTTCGGGATCTGCTGGAAAAAGAACGGCGGCTGGATCCGGAAGCTGCTGTCCGAATCGTGCGGCAGACAGCCCAGGCGCTGACCGCGGCTTACGATCACCACATGGTCCACCGCGATATCAAGCCGGACAATATCATGTTCGACGCTGACGGAACGGCAAAACTGGCAGATCTGGGTATTGCAAAGTTAACTGATGATCAGGAGATCACACTGACAACCTCGCATTCCGTTTTCGGGACTCCTGCATACATGTCTCCCGAACAGGCACGAGATTCCAGCAAAGTGGATTCCAGAGCGGATATATACAGTCTCGGTATTGTTTTTTACGAAATGCTGGCCGGGCGGCGGCCCTATCGGGGAGACTCTACCATTGAGATATTGTCACAGGTCCTCTCCGACGCAGATGTCCCCGATATCCGCAAGATCCGCCCCAAGATTCCCGCGGAACTGGCTGAGCTGATCTCGGCGATGACGGCCAAAAATCTGGAAAAACGGATCCCGGATCCGGCAACGCTGCTGCAGCGTCTTGAGAAAATCAATGTTTCTGCAGTTGATCCGCAGCAGATCACTCCGAGTCCGGATGAACGTTCGGGGCTCACTTCTGACATTGGGGAAAAATCCGTTGGCGACCATTTGAATGCAGTTGGCGGGACGTTGATTATGTCCGGTGGTAAGATTGCGGTCCCGCATGGACTCCCGTCCGATCAGTCTGTCCTGGCTTCGGCGGCATCTCCGGAAAAACAGGAATCTCTTTCTGCTCAGAAGTTTTCCGGAAAATCTTCCTTGGAGATGGACTCACCTTCCGTTGCCGATCATTCTCCGAATGAAGACCAGCGTGATGATAGCCCGTCAGAAAAGAAATCGGCGCATTTGGTTTTCAAACTCAGCATTGCGGCCGGTGCCGTGTGCTTGGCTTGCCTGGTTCTTGTCGGTGTGTTTCTGCTGTTTTCTTCAAACTGGGAAAAGACAGCTCAGAGAAACGTCACTGTTCCAAATGCAGTTTTGCCTGGGGGTTCCCAAAAAAATAAATCGGAAATCGCCCGTCCGGTTCCCGAGGTGCCGGCTGAAATCCAATCCGATCCCTTGACCCGGAATCAGATCATATTGCTTGCCGGTCCGTCTGATTTCTCCCGATCAGTGAAATCCGTGTTGTCTGAGGTTTTCGGAAAGGACAAAGTGTCGTTCCAGCAGGCAGAAAGCATGGGCCGATACCAGGAAAAACTGAATTCGATCATCCGTTCCTCTCCATCGGTTGTCATTCTTGCCTGTGCCGATAAATATTTGAAAGACCGTATTTCCGAAGCCAGTTTTGAAAACCTGATTCAGAACCATGCCGATCAGCTTCGGGACAAGGGCATACCATTGCTGTTTGTTCTTGTTCCGGAAACGGGAAATGACCGTCAAGTTCAAGCCTTCAACCAGGCAGCCGTGGATTTGTGCAAGATGAGAAGCATTCCCCTGATCCGGAATGTCAAACAGCAGAAAGACGATTTGATAAAGACCATTCAGAGATTGGAAAAACGCTGACGCGGTCTTTTGTTTATACGCCGGAATTGTCAAATGCGGGAATGAATTCTTCGCTGGCGGAATCTTCTTCCTGCACGAATCCGTCTTCGATCGGGGAATCAAAGAGATATTGTTCCACCTGTTCGTATTCCTCCTCGGAAACGCGGCGGTTGAGTTCGGGGAATGACTCTATGCTGCCGTGCGGAACGTATTGCCGCATCAGACTGAAAAGAATGTCGCCGGGATGAAAATGACCGGCAATATAATCGATCACGCGCAGTGAATTATCCACTTGGCCGGGCAGGATCAGATGCCGCACCGCCACCCCGCGTTTGAGCATGCCGTCGGAATCCATTTCATAGGGACCGGTTTGGCGGAACATCTCATCGATCGCCGCGGCCGCAGTCTCAAAATAATCCGGCGCATGACTGTAACGGGCCGCGAGTGTATTGTCGGCGTATTTGAGATCCGGCAGATAAATCTGGATTTTGCCTTCCAGTCTCCGCAGGGATTCGAGCGAATCGTAGCCGTTCGAATTATAGACCACCGGCACGGGCAGCGGCTTTTCGAGACTGGCCAGGATCGCCTCGGTATAATGACCCGGTGTGACCAGATTGATATTGTGCGCACCCTGTGCGATCAGTTCTTCATAAATTTCGCGCAGCCTCGCTGCGGAGATTTCCTTGCCCTGCACACGGGAACTGATTTCGTAATTCTGACAGAAGACACAGCGCAGATTGCAGCCGCTGAAAAAGACGGCACCGGAACCGTTTTTGCCGCTGATGCAGGGTTCTTCCCAGCGATGCAGCATGGCGCGCGCCACAACCGGAGTCCGGGGACAGCGGCAGAATCCGAAAGAGCCTTCACCATCCAGGGTATCCGGACGGTTTACTCCGCATTTGCGCACACAATCGGTACAGGGTTTCATGGTTTCTCCTGTCAAGTAAAAAAACGGGAACGGCTCAAGGCCGAACCCGTTTTCAGTTCTTCAGCTGATAACTGATCACTTACCGGTAGGGGGCCCATTTCGGATCGTTGGCGAACGCGGAATGGTAGTAATCCTTGAGCGTCAGTTTGGCAGCCGCTTCTTCGTCGACGATGACGGTGCAGTCGTCATGGAGCTGGATGGCGGAGCCGGAGACCATGGAGGTCATCGGGCCTTCGAGCGCCTTGGCGATGATGTCGGCTTTGCGTTTGCCGGTGACGAGCATCAGCAGTTTTTTCGCATCGAGGACCGTGCCGACACCCATGGTGAGTGCGCGGTTCGGCATTTTTTCGCCCTTGGCAGGGTCGAAATACGGGCCGTTCTGCGCCATCGTGACCGGGGTCAGATTGACCGCGCGGGTCCGGGAAGAGAAAGCGGACAGCGGTTCATTGAAACCGATGTGACCGGAAAGACCGATGCCCAGCAGCTGCAGATCCACGCCGCCGGCTTCTTCCATCATTTCTTCATAGCGGGCGCATTCAGCTTCGAGGTCGGCGGCCATGCCGTCTTCCAGATGCGTGTTGCGTTTGTCGATGTTGATCCGGTCGAACAGATGGAAATTCATGTAATAGCGGTAGGAGTTGCGGTCTTCCGCGGGCAGTCCCACATATTCGTCCAGGTTGAAGGTCTTGCACAGGGAGAAGTCGATTTTGCCGGCTTTGTTCATGTCGGCCAGTTTGTGGTAGACGTTTTCCATGGTGGCGCCGGTGGCCAGACCGAGGGTCAGATTCGGTTTCGCTTTCAGGGCGTCGGCGATGATTTGCGCGGCCAGTGCTTCGGCGCTTTCCGCTGTGGGTCTGATGATGACATCCATTTTATGTTTTCCTCCGTTTATTTGGGGTTTAAGGTGTTCAGATATTGTAGAACTGTTTCGGTCCTTCGTAAGACATGCGTTTGACCAGCGCTTTGGCCACGTCGAACGGCATCTGGCCGCGGAGCACGAAACTGCTGACGACGTCGCAGAGCACGCGGCGGAACATTTCGAACCGGGAACCATAGCTCAGGATTTTGCGCGAATCGGAGACCATGCCGGCGAAATTGGAAAGCAGATCGACCGAACCGATGTATTCGAGCTGACGGCGCATGCCGACCGGGGAGTCGTTCAGCCACCAGGCGGAACCCAGACGCACGTTCGCACCGAACGCCCGCGCCACGGTCGCCAGCGAGGCCTGATGTCCCGGTTCCAGACAATACAGTGTCACTTTCAGCTGACCGTCGAACTTGTTCAGGAAACGGCCCAGCGGCTTGACAATGTCGATCATGTGGTCGGATACATCGCCGCCGGAGTCCGGTCCGAGCGTGTTCATCAGCACGTCGCGGATGTCGCGCACGGCGCCGATATGCATCTGGAAAACCCAGCCGGATTTCGCATCCATGCCGGCGATCTGGACCGAGAGCCAGGACATGTAATCATTGATTTCGGCGCGGGTGAGCTGTTCGCCGTTCTGCGCTTTGCGGAACGCCGCCTGCGCACTTTCGCGGGAGGCATCGCCGGAGAGCGGATATTCGATCCCGTGGTCGCTGGCGCGGCAGCCTTCTTCCGCAAAATAATCATGCGATTTCTGCAGCACTTCCACCAGTTCGTCAACGCTCTTGATCGCGGTGTTCCAGCGGGCACCGAGTTTCTCGATATACGCTTTCCAGGTCGGCTGGAAGATATTGACTGCTTTATCCGGACGCCAGGTCGGACGGATCCGGGTCTTGATGCCCGCCGCTTTGACTTTTTCATGGTTTTCCAGCACATCGGCGGGATCGTCTGTGGAACACATCACTTCCACGTTCATGCCTTCGAGCAGCTGCACAGGGCGTTTTTCCGGACGGGCCAGCGCGGCGTTGATCTCATCCCACAGCGCTTCGCCGGATTCGGGCGTGATCAGCGCGTCTTTCAATCCCAGTCCGCGGCGCAGGTCCAGGTGGACCCATTCATACACCGGATTCCCGGCGATTTCCGGAAAGACCGAGGCCAGTTTCAGCCATTTTTCCTTCGGATCGGCTTTGCCGGTGATATATTCTTCCGGAATACCGCGTTTCCGCATCATTTCCCAAACATAATGGTCCGTGGCGGCAACCACCTGCCAGGCGTTCTTGTAGTTCGCATTGACTGCGATCTCCTTGATATCGGAGTGATTGTGAGCATCGACCACAGGCAGACCTTCCACCTCGCTGAACAGCGCCGCCGCCGTGTCATTGCCGAGCAGATAACGTTCATCCAGAAATGCCATTTTGTTTTCCTTCCTTTCAATTGAAAATTCGATTTTGCATCTCCTTAATCGGTTTAATATAATTCAATGCCCGTCTATTTCCAGAACAATTCGATCCAAAAACGGAAAAAACCGCTTCGTTTTTTGTCAAAGATGTGTAATCTTGACCATTACATGATGAAAATGGACTGATCGATGCGGTTTTTCCGGTTCGGCTTGCTGCCGGTAACGAGGCCCGCTCCTTCGGTTTCCGTTCTGTTTCCTGCTTCGTCACTCAAGCCGGACGGACAAACCTGAATCGGTCCGGTCTGCAGAACACCGGCAGTCCGAGTTTCATAACGCCCGGCTGGAACAAGTTTTAAGTCGTTTCATCCAGGTTTCCCTGCCGCAATGCATTTTTTTTCCGTAAAAGTTGCAGAAACATCGGAAAACCGATTGTTTTCGGACTGAAAACGGGTTATATTACTTTATCAATAAAAATAGGATGAAAGGACGTGCAATGAAAATACCTGTATATCTGCTGGCCGTGCTGTTGCTGGCTGTGCTGCTGACAGCGGGATGCCAGACCGATTATAGTGAAGAAGCGCTCCAGCGGGCTCGGGAATATGCCTTGAACAATACCCGGATGCTGCCGGAGATAGCCCGCAATCATATTCGGTATGTCACTCCGACGCTTCAGACTGCGCCGATTTTTTCTCATTATCCGATGCGGTTGACTGAATACGATCATATTTCCCGGAATATCGATTTCAACCCGCTTCAGGATCCGAACCTGGATACGATCGTTGCCCAATTTGTCTGGACTCCGTCAAATCTGGGATATTCAGTCATTGCAATCGGCCGCAGCCGGAAGGATTTGTCTTACTGGACGCCGCTGAAAGTGGTTTTGAAACATGTAATTTTGAGCCGATGGCTCTATGAAAGTGCCCGAAGCGCGGCAATCAGTTATGTCACTAACAACATGCTGTATCTTTCCCGTCTCGAGCGGGTCCGGGTCCGGACCTCCGAAGCGGAAATCCGGGAGACCCAGTTCGATTTGGAATACATGTTCGAAGAGCAGTTCGAAAGCGCCCAGAATGAATGGAAAACTTTTCTGGATGAACTCAAGAAACAGCGCAACCGCAAACAGTATTCCGTGGTCTGGAAAGCCGATGATCCCTCCAAGCGTATCGTGATTACCGGTTTCGGTTCGGAAATGGATCTTTCCGGCTGGAAGCCTTCCTGCGGCATGCTCATTCCGGTTAAACAGCTTGATGAATACACCGCTGAAATTACTGAGAAGCTTCCTCCGGAAGCGGAAGAACCGAAAAATCCAGCTGACGCGGGTAAATCCGCAGAGACGGCCAAACCGGCTGAGACCGTGAAATCGGCTGAGACCGTGAAATCGGCAGATTCGGGAAGCAGGTAAACCATGAAAAGCATGACCGGATTCGGCCGCGGAGAAGCTTCCACTCCTGACGGTGCCATTTTATTTCGGACGGAACTTTCCTCCGTCAACCGCAAGCAGTTCGAACTGAAAACCTTTCTGCCCAAGGAGATGCTCCCGGCGGAAATCGAACTGCGCCGTCTGATCAGTGCCAGGGTCAGCCGCGGGTCGCTTTCGCTCCGGGTGGAAGCTGTTTTTCAGCATGAGGGCGATTCCGCCGTTTCAATCAACCGCAGTCTGGCGCTTTCTCTGTTGAAACAGCTTCAGTCCTTTGCGCAGGAAGCCGGACTGCAGCAGGAACCCCGGCTGGAAAGTCTGCTTGAGATCCCCGGCGTTCTTGAACAGAAGGCGTTGGATATGTCCGATGAGTCTGTCATGGACACCCTCAGGAAGTCCTGCACGGCGGCACTGAACAATCTGATCGCCATGCGGACCAGTGAAGGCGAAAATCTCCGGCTCGAATTTGAAAAACGATTGGCTTTGCTGATCAGTCTGGTCGACCGGATCGAACCCCTTGCCGCTGCGGTGCCGGCCATGCAGCAGGAAAAACTGCTCCGCCGCCTCGCGGAAAACGGTCTGACTCCGGACCCGCATGACGACCGGGTGCTTCGCGAGCTGGTGGTTTTTACCGACCGCAGCGATGTCACTGAAGAAATCACCCGGCTGCGCAGTCATTTCCTGCATTTCCGCGAATTCCTGGATAATCGGGAAGAGGCACTCGGCCGTAATATGGATTTCCTGATGCAGGAGATTTTCCGCGAAGTCAATACGCTGGGCAACAAAGCTCCCACCCCGGAGATATCCCCGCTGATCGTCCAGCTCAAAACCGAAGTCGAAAAAATCCGCGAACAGGTTCAGAATATAGAATAACGGAGACCGGTCTTTTTATGAAAAACAACGACTGCATAAAACATAAACAGTTCAGCTGCAATCCCGAACCGCTCGACGAGCTGGTCGGACGGATCTGCGAAACCTATTCCGACGGCAACGGCATCAACCATAACGAAGGCTGCAATCTGCCCCGCGAAAGCGAGATCCTGCATATTCTTCAGGATTTGCTTGAGATCATTTTTCCGGGATTCGGCGGACGCGTGCCGCAGTCCGCAGACAATCTCAAATACATGGTCGGGGAGATCCTCTCCTGCTGCCGGGTGGAACTCTGCGATGCGGTCGCCCGGGCGTTCCGCTACAATTGTCAGATCTACAGCCGGCCGGGCTGCAGCTGCATGGATGCCGCTTCCGATGCCGTCTCTTATCTGCTCAATTCCATCCCGGAGATCCGGACACTGGTCAAGCAGGATGTTCAGGCTGCCTACGACGGCGATCCCGCCGCCAAGACTCTGGACGAGATCGTGCTGAGTTATCCCGGCGTGAAAGCCCTTACCATCCACCGGATCTCGCATTGTCTTTATGAGAAGAAAGTGCCGCTGATCCCGCGCATGATGAGCGAATACGCCCACCGGATCACCGGTATCGACATTCATCCCGGTGCCACGATCGGACGCAGCGTGTTCATCGATCACGGCACCGGCGTGGTGATCGGCGAAACTGCGGAAATCGGTTCCGGCGTCAAGATTTATCAGGGCGTCACGCTCGGCGCACTGTCCTTCCCCAAGGATTCGCTCGGCAAGATCATCAAAGGAGCCAAACGCCATCCCACGATCGAAGATGATGTGACCATTTATGCCGGTGCCACGATCCTCGGTGCTGTCACCATTGGCAAAGGCTCCGTGATCGGCGGTAATGTGTGGATCACCGAAAACGTGGAACCTGGAACCAAGATCTCCATTGCGCCGCCGCAGCTGACCATTTTCAAGCCGGCTCCGAAAACGCCGACCGGCTGGGATGCGCTGCCCGAGGAACAGCGTGCCGTCATGCTCGATTCTGCCAGAAAAGTGTTCCGCGAGGCGCTCGGTGTCCGCAAAAACGAGACCATCCTGCTGATTTATGACCAGCCGACGGAAAATGTCGGCAAGGCCTTCATCAATGCTGCATCCATGCTTGATCTGAGTTTGACGCCGCGCATGATCGAAGTTACCGCCGGCAACGGGGCCGACCCGGATCCCGAAACCATCGCCATGATGCAGAAACATAATATCGTCATCGCCGCCACCCGCTTCTCTCTGACCCATTGCGCGGCGATGACTGCCGCCCGGGAAAACTTCGGCATCCGCGGCTGCACTTTGCCGGGCATCACCGATGATCTGTTCGCACGTTCCATGCAGGTTTCTCCGAAAACGCTGCAGGCGGACGGCCTACGCTGGAAGGAACGTCTTGCCGGTGTCCGGAAAATCCGGATCGTCACCGGCAAAGGAACCGATATCACTTTCGGGATCGGCAAATGTCCGATTTTTGTGGATGATGCCAGATTCGAAACCCCCGGCATTGTCGGCAATATTCCCGCCGGCGAAGTTTTCATGGTGCCCGATGAAGGCACAGCGCAAGGCCGGCTCGTCGTCGATGCCTCCATTGCTTCGATGCCGTGGAAGGAAGGCGATCCGGACTGCATCATCGATATTCGCGGCGGGGCGGCGGTCAGTTTCGAAAGCGACCGCGGGAAACAGCTGGAAAAAACGCTCGCACAGGTCAATAAACAGGCTTTCATCGTAGCGGAATTCGGGATCGGGACCAATCCGTTCCTCCATCTTTCCGGCAATCTGCTCGAAGATGAAAAAGTCAAAGGGACCGTGCATATCGCCTTCGGCAACAGCGCCTCCATGGGCGGCTCCAATCAGGTCCCGGTCCATATCGACTGCATGATCCGCGAGCCCGATATTTTCGCCGATGATGTCAAAATCATGGAAAACGGCGTCTGGAAGGTGTGACTATGGCTGATCTGCTGGAAAATTACCGCCGGGTGCTCTCCGGCGTTAAACAGGCTGCCGTCGACGCCGGCCGCGATCCCGCTCAGGTCCGGCTGCTTGCCGTTTCCAAAACCTTCCCCGCCGAAGACATCCGCACCGTTTTCGTGGCCGGACAGATCCGTTTCGGCGAAAATAAAGTGCAGGAACTGCAGTCGAAAGTGCCGGTTCTGCCCGCGGAGATCGAATGGCATCTGATCGGTCATCTGCAGTCCAACAAAGCCGCCAAAGCGGTCGAAGCTGCACAATGGATCCATTCGGTCGATTCCGTTCACCTCGCGGAGAAGATCGGCAATGCCGCCGCCCGTCTCGGCAAAAAAATCAATATCCTGCTCGAAGTCAATATTTCCGGTGAGGAGAGCAAGTTCGGACTCCATTCCTTCGAGGATACGGCTCCCGCTGCGGAAGCTGTGCTCCGGTTTCCCGAACTGCATCTCTGCGGACTGATGACCATGGCCGAGCCCGGCGTTTCCGAGGCGCGGCTGCGCTCCACTTTCAGCGGCTTGCGTTCCTTGCGCGACCGTCTCGAAACCGAATTCCGGATCCCGCTGCCCGAACTGTCCATGGGCATGACTTCCGATTACCGCGAGGCGATTCTGGAAGGTTCGACCATCGTCCGGATCGGCAGTGCTATCTTCGGCGGACGCGATTATTCCAAAAAGTGAGGCCTGTGTCCGATGTCAGATTCACCTCTGCTGGAAATCTCCGAACTGACCAAATCCTATTCCGGCGTTACCGTCCTGGATCACGTCTCTTTTTCCGTATCTTCCGGAATGGTTCTCGGTCTGATCGGCGAAAACGGCGCGGGAAAATCCACCCTCATCAAATGCGTCAACGGCGTGACTTCTCCTGACAGCGGCACGCTCAAATTCGACGGACGGGATTATCTCCCGTCAATCTCCGCAGCGCTGAAAAACGGGATCATCACCATTCCGCAGGAATTCAACCTGGCAGGAACGCTGTCCGTCCGGGAAAATATCTTTCTCGGCCGCGAACTGAAGAAATGCGGTTTTCTCGATCATGCGGCCATGCGCCGTACCGCGGTTGAACTCATGGAAAAACTCCATTGTCCTTTGCCGCCCGATCAGCCGGTATCCGAGCTGAGCATCGCGCAGAAACAGCTGGTCGAGATTGCCCGGGCGCTCAACTGCCAATGCCGATTGCTCATCATGGACGAACCGACGACCGTGCTCAATCCGCCTGAAGCGGAAAATCTCTTCCGCATCATGCGCACCATGCGCGATCAGGGTATCGGGATCATCTATGTTTCGCACAAACTCAACGAAGTGAAAACGGTCTGCGATCAGGTCGTGGTCCTGCGGGACGGACAACTGGTTTCCCGGTCGCTTATTTCGAAAATTTCCGTGAAGGAAATGGCCAACCGGATGGTCGGCCGCGAACTCTCGGCCATCTTTCCGTCGAAAATATATCTGCCGGAAAGCACTCCGGAGCTCCTGCAGGTCGATTCGCTTGCTCAGACCGGCTGTCTGCACGATATTTCATTCTCCCTGCGGAAAGGGGAGATCCTCGGATTCGCCGGACTTGGCGGCGCCGGACGCACCGAGCTGGCCGAAACCCTTTACGGCATCCGCCGGAAAAGCGCCGGCACCATCCGGATCGACGGTGCCGAAATAAATCCGGCGTCGCCCGTCGATGCGGTCCGCGCCGGAATCGCATATCTCTCCGAGGACCGGCAGAATGCCGGGACCATTCAGGGGTTCGGTCTCACCGAAAATATAACGCTGATTTCGCTCCGGAAATACTGCCGCGGTCTTTTCATCCGGAAAAACGAGGAAGATAAAGCCGCAGCCAGTTACCTTGACCGTTTCAGGATCAAGGCCGCTTCGCTCCGTGCTCCGATCCGTGAATTGAGCGGCGGCAATCAGCAGAAGGGCGCCATCGCCAAAAGTCTGGACGGTCAGCCCCGGATCTTTATTTTCGATGAACCAACCCGCGGGATCGATATCCAGTCCCGCAGTGAGATTTACCAGTTCATTCATCAGCTGGCGGAGGAAGGCATGGCCTGCCTGGTCATTTCCTCCGACCTGGAAGAAATCATTGGCCTGTGTTCCCGTGTCGCGGTCATGCGGGAAGGCACCATCGCCGGATTTCTGGAAGATCCCTATATTACGGAAAACGAAATCATGTATCTCGCCGCAGGTGTAAAATGAATATTGAAAAACAACTCGAATCCAAAATTCCCCGCTGGAAAACTCTTCTCGGCAATGCCCGCCCCTTCATCGCGCTGGCTCTGCTGCTGGTCGTCTGTATGATCTCCAACGAGAACTTCCGTAGTGCCCAGAATCTGCTGAACATCACCCGTCAGATCGCGTGCACCGGGATCGCCGCGCTCGGCATGACGCTTGTCATCATCGCCGGCGGGATCGACCTTTCGGTCGGCTCGCTGCTGGCACTGTCCGGCGTTTCCGCCGTGATGGTCATGGGCAAAATCTCCGATCCGGTGACCGCCGTCATTGCCGCAATGCTGGTTTCGCTCGCAGTCGGCACGCTCGGCGGCATCCTCAACGGACTCATCGTGACCGCCGGGAAAGTGCCGCCTTTCATTGCCACGCTCGGTACTTTGTCCATTTTCCGTTCGCTCGCACTGTATATGGCCGATGCGGGCACGCTCAGCAGTTCCAATGATTATTTCCGTGCCGCCGGCAGTTCCGCGCCGTTCGGCATTCCGCTGGCCACTTTGTGCTTCCTGGCGCTGGCCGCGGTGTTCGCCGTTCTGCTCGATCAGACCGCTTTCGGCCGTCATATCTGTGCGGT
>JAZUCR010000699.1:0-6001 GCA_045639225.1 Victivallales bacterium | reverse complement strand
CAGCAGCATTCCCGCCAGAATGGCGATGATTGCAATCACTACGAGGAGCTCTATCAAGGTAAATCTGGTCCACGGTCTTCTCATTTCTGTTTCTCCTTTTTTGATTTTGGTTTGCTATGATGAAGAATAACTTTTTTTGTGCTTTCCCTGGCTTTCAGACAGTGCGGCGTGACGATATAGTCCATCCGGCACTTGTCGTGGATCATTTTGAGCATCGTTTCCATCGCCATATCGGCAATGGTCTGATTGCCGTATTCCAGGGCACTCAGCGGCGGATTCAGAAAATCACAGCCGATCTGACCCCCGGTCGTCAGGACGCAGATATCGTCCGGGATCCGGATTTTTTCCCGATGCAGATATTCATAAATCTGCAATGACAGATAATCGGAATAACTGAAGATCGCCGTCGGCCGATTCGCCATTTTCATCAGTTGTTCGACCGCATCGAAGACGATCTGCTTTCCTTTCCTCCATTCGATGATGCGGAGCAGTGCCGGATCGGGATCCAGCCCGGCCTCTTTCACATAACCGAGATAATCCGCCGGAGCGATATAATGCATTTCCTCTCCGCCGATGTATCCGACCCGCCGGTGTCCCTGTGCCGCCAGATATTTCAAACCGTCCCGGGTCAGTTCCCGGTAATTGGTCCCCAAAACGGTAAAACCGGTGATTTCCGCATCGAACGGTGTCCCATGCGGGAGCAGGACCGGCAAGCCGGTGGCCCGGAGCGTTTTCAGCAGCGGTTCCGTGCCGATAAAATGATTTGCCAGCCAGAAAATGCCTTCGACTGCCGGAGTCCTGAGTTGCGGTCCGCAATCGGCTGCCGATGGGGACAGCAGCAGGTTATCCTCGCAGAAATCCAGCTGGACATTCATCCGGTCGGCCGCAGACTGCAGACAGGGCAGGATATAAAGATAAGGGTTGTTGGCTCTTTCCGAAAGATCGGGTTGGGGAGAAAACAATACCAGAATCCGGTTTTTTGCCGCTTGCAGATCCCGCACGAAGGTGCCGATCCGGGTGATCCGGCGGATCAGTTTTTCCATTTCCAGCAGATACAATGCGGGGCGGAGTGTGACCCGGGACACCTTAAGTTCGGCAGCCAGGTCCACCTCTTTCGGAAGGCGGCAGCCGGGCGGATAATAGCCGCTTTCTATCCGCTCTTTCAAAAGATCGTAAATCTGCTTTTTTTTCGTATCCTGAGTCATCGGATCGACGGTCCCGCAAGTTTGATTCGCAATATATCTGCTATGCTTAGGTTACATCTGGGTATTATCAAAAGTCAAGCGACAAAGGGAAAAAAAATGGATTTTTTTGTTTTGCGTTCAGCCGGACAGCGGCAGGTCGTATATTGCAGGTTCTGAGGTCGAATTCATTCTTGACTTTTTTTGTCTTGGCCCGGGAGGATCCGGAACGAGACTGCGGCGGACCGCTCGTCCGGTGTTTCCGAGACTGCTTTGAGCGTGTAATGTCCGGGTGTGAACTGACGCGTCCGTTCCTCAAAACGGCCGAGATATTTGCCGTTCAGGAACCAATAGGGCGCGGTGCGGTTGACCGCTTTCAGCATCAGCGTCAAAGTGCCTTGTTCCGGCATCAGGTATGTTTCCGGCAGCGGCTTCAGAATTTCCACGCGGCTGTTTTGATGGCTGCCGCAGCTTCGGCATGGACGCAGCGGCGCTTCCTTCAATGAATAACTCTGAAAGACCTTTTTGCAGTCCGCGGTTGCCCGCAGTCCGCTGGATTCACACAGCCGGTCGAAACGGAAAGACGTCGGGAAATCCGACTGGATGCCGTGATCGGCAAAGCGGGCCAGTCCTTCCATGATCTGACCTGCAGCCGGAGCGGCCGCGGACTGTCCGACCAGCGCGGGAACGGCTCGGCCGTCTTTGTTGCCGAACCAGACCCCGAGCGTGAAATTTTTGGAAAAGACCAGACACCAGGCGTCATGATTGCCGTTGGAGGTGCCGGTTTTCCAGGCAAAAGTCAGGTTGCCGGAGGTGCCCGGCATCGGACGTGAGAGCATCCGTGCGATCATTTCGCCGGTTCCCTTGGTGTAAATAGGTATCTCTTGCCGGTTTCCCGGCTCGGCCAGAAAGGTCGGCTGCTGCCATTTGCCGTCATTGGCGAAGACGCGGTAGGCGGCGGTCAGATCCAGCAGCGAATGTCCGGCTGTTCCCAGCGCAATGGCGAGACCTTCCGTCCGCTGATGGTCCGGAGCCATCAGATTCATTTTTTCGAACATGGTGAGGATCCGCGGGGTGCCGAGCTGTGCGGCCAGCCGGACCGCGGGTGTGTTCAGCGAATCGGCCAGCGCTTCCTGCGCCCGGACTTCGCCTCGGAACGTGCCGTCGTAATTGCCGGGCGAATAATTGCCGTAGCGGACCGGCAGATCTTTCAGCACGGTATCGGCGCAGAGCAGACCGCCGGAAATCGCTTCCGCATACAGAAACGGTTTCAGCGTCGAGCCCGCGGACCGTACCGCTGTCGCCGCATTGACCTGGCCGTTCCGCGGATCGTCCGGGGCGATGGTGCCGGCCAGTGCGATGATTTTTCCCGTTCGGTTATCCAGCAGGACTCCGGCGGCATCCCGGACGCCGGGCAGGGTGCGGCATTGCCGGATCAGGGTTTCCCGCAGCAGCCGCGAGGCTTCGGCATGATACGCACAGACGATCCGGTATCGGTCGGCGCCCGCTTCCCTCGCCGCGAGGTCGAAATACATCCGGTCGGACGTGTCCGCCAGCTGCTGGAATTCCGCCGGAATGCTGTATTGCCGGAAACGCAGCGGTTCCTTTTTCTGAATATGAAGTTTTTCCTGTTCGGAGATCATCCCCAGATGCACCAGCTGCCATAATACGCGGTCCCTCCGTTCGAGCGCCAGCGGCAGAAAACGGTCCGGCCGGTAGGCATTGGGACGCTGCGGCAGACCGCAGAGCAGGGCGCTTTCGGACCGGTTCAGCGCTTTCGCATGCTGTCCGAAATAGTATTGCGCCGCGGCCTCGATCCCGTAGAGTTTGCCGCCGAAAGGAAGCCGGTTCATATATTCTTCCAGGATCCGGTCCTTGCTGTAGAGCTGTTCCAGCCGCCGGGCCCGGATGATCTGTTCCAGTTTACGTTTCAGCGAGCGGCGCGGTCCGGTCTGCGTCATGCCGGCGAGCTGCATGGTGATCGTGGACGCGCCGGAAATGATGCGTCCGTGCCGCAGATTCTGGCTGAATGCACGGAAGAAAGCGGCAGGATCCACGCCGTTGTGCCGGTAGAAATTCCGGTCTTCCACCGCCAGCATGATGCGGACCGTTTCCGGGGAAATCTCGCTGAGCTTCACCTCGAAACGCCATTGCGCGTCGAAGGTTCTCCTGACATGCACGGTCCGTCCGTTTTCATCCAGCCAGATGCGGGCGGGAGTTTGCTGTTCCAGAATTGTCATGGGGTCGGGCGTCATGCCGGGGAGCAGCGAGAACACGAGCCATGCAAAAAAGATGCCGGCCGCCGTCGCAGCAAGGACGGCGATACCGGCACAGATCAGGATCCGGCGGATCATTTCACCTCGAAAAAGCCGTTTCCGGGTTCGAAGGCGCGGGTTTCCGGTTCATACATGGCTTCCGCTGAGGTCGACCCCATGGCAAATTTGCCGCGGGAAACGGCTCTCGCCTGATAGGTGACCGTTACGGTCCCCGGTTTCCACAGGTCACCGCTGAGCACGAATTCGCCCGGCCGTTTTTCTTCCTGTTTCACGGTCAGATTCTTCTGGTTGCGGTTGGTTCCGGCCGCGCCTTTGGAGCGCGTGGCGAAACGTTCATCCTCGATCTCCAGACCGGCGGGCAGCAGATCGCTGAGCACGAAATCCTTGACTTCGGCCGTCGAATCAAGCTGGATCCGGACCGTAAGCAGATCGCCCTGCTTGGCAGAAGCAACCGCTTTCCCGTTCCGGAGGAAGCTGCGTTTCACGCTGAGGACCTGCCGGACCGGTTCGGCCTTGACCGGCACTCCTTTGATCCGGTAGGTGATGTAGATCGGGGTCTTTCCGGAATTGAGCACGGTCACGGGTGCCGCGCCGGCCAGCCGGATGGTCTGATTTTTGGCCGGATCGACGTTCTGAGACTTCTTATCGGACAGGGTCAGAACGGCGGCGCCTTTGGCTCCGGCGGAACTGCGTTCCAGTTCGGCGAGTCCGAGCACTGCCCAGGCATTGGCGTGGGTGACACCCCAGCCGGAACCGTTCGAGCGGACCATACGCAGCAGAGTCTGCCGCAGCTTGGCAATCGCCTCGGGGGCATCGGTCTGCTGTTTCATCAGAATATACAGCGTCATGCCGGCTTTCGCCGCCGGACCGGCAAAATGCGGAGCGGAACCGTCGATGCGCCAGATTTCCTTCTGGAGCAGACGTTTCAGATGCGGATAAGCTTCGCCGGAATAACCGATCTCGAGCAGCGCCGCCGCCGCGAGGAACGAGGCATAGTCATCGGTCTTCTCTGCAAGAATATTCCGGGCGCCGGAAAGAATTTCCGTCTTGCTGTTCTTCAGCAGCGCCAGCACGTAAGCGGCGTAAGCCCGTTCATAACGCGCCGCGGAAGCATTCTGGAGCAGTCCTTTCAGATAACCCGTCAGCATTTTTTGCTGCTTGCCATTGCGCAGATTGCCGCCGGCCGCCAGGAAATGCGCCGCATAAACCGTTCCTCCGCTCCATTCGGTGGTGCCGCCCGACCACATCGGGAACGCACCGTTATACAGCATCATGGACAGGATCTTTGCCGCTGAAACGTTGGCTTTGACCTTGGCGGTCTGGGTCATCTGCGCCGTGATCACACCGCATTTTTCCAGCGCGTCCGCGCTCAGGAACGGGAACGCGGCGGAAACGGTCTGTTCCAGACAGCCATATGGATACCGGTTGAGCCAGTCGACGGCATTCCGGAGCACGGCGGCGGAGGAACCGGAGACCGTGATCGAATACTCCGCATCGGAGGCGAATGCCGGCGCTTTGCCGGAGGTCCATTTTTCCCCGGGCTTCAGCTGATGCATGACCGTATGGGTAACAGCCGGATTCGGCAGACGCACGGCCAGTTTCACTTCTTTTTTCTTGACAATGCCGTCTTTTTTCAGCGTAGCGGTCAAGGTATGGAGACCTTCTTTGGCCGGAGCCTGAATCACCGTCCGGAAGACTGCGGATTTGCCTTTTTTGAACACCGGCTCGGTCTGGATTTTTTTGCCGCCCGGCAGTTCCAGTTCGAATTGCGCTTTACCTTCCTTCAATTCGTGGTTGAACAACGCAAAGGTCAGCTCGACCTGATCGCCGGGAGCACAGACCTGCGGTGCGGTCGGCAGGATATCCAGACGGTCGCGCATCTTCAGCATTTTCTGCGCGGAACCCGCGCGGTCCGCGGCGGAGGCCACCGCCATCAGACGCATCGCACCCAGATGATCCGGCAGTGCGATCTCGAACACCCTGCTGCCGTTGACCTGAATCGGAGGCAGGACCGTGACTGCCGATTTCGAAGCGGCTTTCCTGGCCAGATTCGCACGGTTCGCGGCCGCACCGTCGCCGGCACCGCCGCCGATCTTGCCGTCACGTCCGATTTTCAGATCGGGATACAGCAGACTGTAGATATCCGTAAAGACGAAATCGCAGTTGTACTGGCCATAGAAATAATTGAAGATATCCGGCGTCTTATAACCGGTCAGCGCCAGGATCCCTTCATCCACGGCGAACAGCTGGACCATGCCGTTCTGAGGCTGTCCTTCCGGCGTTTTCAGACTGACTTTCACTTTGATTTTTTCGCGCGGCATGGCTTTCTCGGGAGCGGTCAGTTCCAGAGCGAGCTGGTGCCGTTTCTGATCCAGATTGAACCGGATCAGCCCGAACTGCCGCGTTTCGCCTGAAATCTGCGTCAGACCGGCATAGCATGCCGAGGTCTCGATCCCGGCCGGGATCTGGACTGCGAGCAGATTTTTGCCTTTTTTGACCGGGAAAGCCTGGTAGGCGGCGAGTTTTCTCCCGCCCAGTGCGATC
>JAZUCR010000698.1:0-3133 GCA_045639225.1 Victivallales bacterium | reverse complement strand
GCCGCGGCGGCATATTCGGATACAGTTCCTTTCCCGTCGGAAATCGAACTGTGGATCCCGATCAGTCCCTTGACACAGGTTTCCGCAGCCGGAAAAACGGCCCGGTCAAAATTAAAGGGTCGGACCTTTGCCGACTCAATTTTCGGTGCTTCCTGATAAAAACCGATCTTCGGATTCTTCAACGCATTTTCAGAGAGAAACCGGAATGTGTTCATAAGCAGCAAGGTCCCGTCGGACGGGGTTTTTCCATCCCCGTTTTTCTCCCAGACCGCCGGCCAGTCGCAGGCATGTGAATTAAGCGTGAGATGCATCAGATTGCAGGAGATGACGGCGATTTTTCCTTTCCCGTAAGTGCGGTATGCCGCCAGAACCGGCGCTGATTTGATCGATCCGGCTTTTATGAAAAGACTGTTTTTAGATGTTTCCGCCGCGGTAATATACGATTTCGCGGTCTTTTCTCCGAAAACGACCGGCGTCCAGTCTTTGGAAAGTTTCAATCCCATGGTTCCCCACATCCCGCCGCAGCCCCATTCGGGGAAATAGAGTGTTTTGACATTTTTTGTCATTGGAGAATCGATAATATTGCCCGTGCGGAAGAATCTCAGATAAGATGGTGCTTTGGGCGCCGAAACCGACAGAAAAGGATGTCCCTTGTGAGAATACTGATTCGCAGCATCGGTAATTCCCTCGCGAAGCATTTGTATTCCATACGGCTTGAACATGAGATTGAAAATCTCGGGGCGGCGGTCCTGACGGTATTCGCCGTTCTGGGGAACGAGCAGGACATTCCCGCCGATTTCGAGGTAACGCCGCAGAGCGTTCCGGTAATTCAAGGTCGTCCGGTCATAATCCGCCGATTGGAAGCCGCGGTCCACCGAGATGATGACGGCATGATAACGGCACAATTCCTGGTAAATCGTTTCTTCCGGCACTTGACCGAAAACCCATGACATGCTTTTGACCGCATTGCCGGTCATACCGTGCTTTTTCAAGGTGGAGTACAGCCCGAATCTTTTCCAGGCGTCCCCATACCGGAATTCTTCCGTAAGGAAACCGATTTTCGGCTCCACGGCATCTGCGGCAAAACTGATGCAGAGCAACAGCAAAATACAGTTCATCATGTTTCTCATCTTTATCTATCCTTTTGAGCCAATTTCAAAACGTTTTGGTTCTACTTGCTAAAAAGCAGAGTTTTGAGCCGGGCCGGATACGTCTGCCCCGAAACCGTCCCTGCGCCGGTCAGTCCGGCTCCGTAAGTGATGCTGTCACCCAGACAAAGGATGCGGTCGTCTTTTTTGACTTTCCCGTCCAGCGCCCCTGCCACTGTTTCCGCCAGAAGTCTGGCACCGTCCGCGGTCAGGTGCAGACCGTCTCTGCTTTTCGAATTGGCGGCATTGCGGATCAAACTTTGAGTCTTTTCCGATGCTCCGCCCTGACGCATCACGGCAGCATGAAAATCATTGAAAATGACATTGTTTGCCGCTGCTGTTTCCGCAATGAATATATTGTATCTCCTGATGCGCTCGGACGGCTTGAGATCATCACTGTATTTATGTCTGGCGGTGAGGTAACTGTCGATGCAGGGATTGCAGGCGTTGAGCACGATCGTGCGGACTCCGTTTTCCTTGGCTTTGGTAATCATCGCGGCCAGATTGTCTTTGAATTCCTGTTCCGGGACGATTGCTTTCGAATTCACCGAGTCATTGGCTCCATAACCGATCACCAATATGGTCGGTTTGTACTGCCGAAGAAGGTTGTCGATCCGTTTTACGCCCTGCCGGGTATTGTGTCCGCCGATCCCGGCGTTGAATACCTGAACCTGTGCCGCCAGAAGCAACGGCAGGAAACAGCCTGCAGACATTATTCTTTTCAGCATAATGAGCCTCATCTTACTTCTTTCTAATATCTCTATGACAAATCCCGTGCTGATTCTGCAGTTCATTCTGCAATGCCGAGACATCCACAGCACGCGTATCTGACGTTTTCATGAACATTTCCGAGGCGACACCGATCGCCTCTCCCAAAGCAATGCAGGTACCGTTGATCCGGGAAGCGGCAAACGCTTCATGCGTCGCGGAGATCGGGCGTCCGGCAATGTAAAGGTTGCGGATTCCCTGCGGCAGAATGCAGCGGTACGGCACCCCGAAGGATTTCGTCAGACAGAAATGCGGCATCGGGGTTTCTCCGTGGATGCGGTCCGGTACATGGATATCGATTCCCCAGCCGCAGCGGGCGATCTCATCCGGGAAGTCCTGCCCGGTAATGACATCCTGTTCCGTCAGGGTATAATCTCCGACGATCCGTCGGCTTTCCCGGATACCGGGCTGCATTGCAGTTTCGGCAACGTAGCAATGTTCGAAGCCGGAGAGGTTTCTGCGGAAGAAATCCGCAATCTCCTGTGCCTGTTTCGCGCCTTCTTCCCGGATCCGCAGCTGTCCTTCGTGAGTCAGCGGATCGCAGTTCAGGATATGGGTCATATTGACGGATGCTTCTCCGTTCGTTCCCGGCAGATAAGTTATAACCGTATGATTGGTCGCAGTCAGATGCGGTTCCTGCCGCCAAATCTTGGTGGCCTCGGTCATATCTTTCGGTATGCGGCTCATATCGATCCCGGCAAGCTTGAAGGTCAGCGAACTCGACTGCACCTTGCCATCGGATGGTCTGCCATACACGAAAGGGCATCCGGCCATGGCTGCAAGATCGCCGTCACCGGTATCATCGACAAAGAGTTTCGCTGCCCATGCCTCCAACCCCTGTTTGGATGCAGAGACAACATACCGGATCATACCCCCATCCGCAGAAACAGAAACCGCCGAGGTCTGAAGCAGGGTCCTGACTCCTTTCTCCTTCAGCATTTCCAGCAATACCATGGAAAGTTTTTCGGGATGCAGACGGAATGCCCAGTCTTGCCGGGAGGTGCATCCGTCGATCTTGTCCATGCGTTCATGCAGTCCCCGGAAAAATTTGCCGTCGACGACCTGCTCATCCTCCAGTCTGAACCCGGAAACGATGCCCAGCATCCCGGATACCGGGACACCCCCGAGTTTATGGTAATATTCCATGAGCATGACTTTCAGTCCGCGGTCCGCGGCATTCCAGGCAGCGGCTATTCCGGAAAGTCCGCCGCCGCAGA
>JAZUCR010000697.1:0-44597 GCA_045639225.1 Victivallales bacterium | reverse complement strand
ACCAGCCGCCGCATCGCGGATCTCCGTTCATCAGCCGGATCTGTGCAGCCAGATCGGACAGATTGTCCGCTTTTGCATTGACCATGCCGAATTCATCCACCAAGAACGGCTGTCCTGCATAAGGCACGGAAAGCGGATGGAATTCCGGCAGCTCACGGGGACGCAGCTGTTTTTTTGAATTCGTCCGCATTTCCGGCGTAGTAATGCACACTCCAGATGTCGGTATCGGCGTGAAGTCCGCCGCTGGCGTCATGGAAAGGACGCGTAGAATCCAGCACACGGGCGCCGATCAGCACGCCGTGGATGCCGTGGTCCCAGCCGACGTATTCCCGGATCGCCTTGATCAGATCATCGATCCGGTAACCGTAGCGCCGATGTCCCGCCAGTCCCGTCATCGCAACATCCTTGCGCGCCACGATCAGTTCGATATTCATATACTGCGCCAGTTCGGTGCAGGATACATAAGTCTTGCCATCCTGCCGCATCCGGTAGAGTTTATGAAGGTAAGTCGGCATTCTGCGGATGGTCGGCGTCCGCTGTATCTTCAATCGTCCCATTTATTCCCCGATGTCCCGTTTACAATCATAACTTCAAGTTCAAAACCATATTGTCTGTCATACATTACACTCTCTGCACAAATTTGACAAGGGGAAAACACCAGTTTTTTTGATTCGGCGCCATTCAGGACTTCTGGCAGCCGCGCCGAACAGAGCCTTTCACAAAAATTCGGATTATTTTGCCGAATCGGTCTTGATTTTTCCGGTTATTCGCTTATAATAAAATGTAATGCATCATATACCTGGAAAAAACAACAGGGAAAGGAAAAAAATGAGCATCACATCCAAACTTGCAGCCGGTCTTCTGGCGGCAGCCTGCGTCGGCATGGTCTCCGCGGAGGAAGAAGTCATCCTGAAAATTGAAAAACCCGAAAATTTCATTCAGTTCAAATCCATATCCGCTTCAGACGATGGTTTTGTCATCAAGGGCAGATTCACCCAGCTGCTTTCGAAAACGGATATTACCGTGGATCCTGCGAAGAAATACCGGGTCAGCGGCGAATTCTGTCTGAAAAGCGGCAAAAAGCCCTGGCTTTATCTCGGCTTCGCCCCCTATGATGAAAAAGGCCGTCCGATTTTGCCTTCCCAGGTGAACGGCAATAACAAAACTTTGACCACGGTTGCCGCAGACGCCAAAAAAGGCGACAAGGTCATCAAGGTGAAAGATGCTTCGAAATGGAATGTCAAATCGCCCCATTCTTTTGTCGCGGTCGGGGCGGCGGAAGATTATTCAGACATGCCCAACCGGAATTTGCTCCGCAGCGTGAAACCCAATGCCGAGCAGAAAGGGGAAGTCTGGGAACTTGTCTTGAAGGAGCCGCTGAAGGCTGATATCCCGGCGGGTACTGCCGTCCGTCAGCAGTTTGCCGGAGCTTCTTTCATCTATACTGCCGGCGGATTCAAACCGGATGACAGCTGGAAGTCCCATGCCGGCGTCACTTCCGGTTTTGCCGTCGGTACTGACGCTTCTAAATTCTGGAAAGGCACGGTCAAAGTCAAACTTCTGGTCATGTCCCTGGACGGTGACAAGGATTCTGTGACCCGGATGCGGAATATCAAGGTGACGGAAGTAAAATAAGTTCTTCTACTGTCGATCCCCTCGCGGAAATGACAATTCGCCGGAGCTGCAGACGGTCCAGTTCGCGGCCCGGCAGTTCACGTTCGTCGTGAAACGAAAGTTATCGGGAACAGAACCTTTCAAAAAAAGCTCCATTGCGGTTTTTCTGAAAAAACAGACCGCAGATCATCCATTTCGAACTTGGCGGAACGGTCATAACGGAAAAGTCCGTTCTGTTCCTGTTCCACATCGTAAAGCTGGGTGAAGCACCAGCCGCCGCATCGCGGATCTCCGTTCATCAGCCGGATCTGTGCAGCCAGATCGGACAGATTGTCCGCTTTTGCATTGACCATGCCGAATTCATCCACTAGGAGCGGCTGTCCTGCATAAGGCACGGAAAGCGGATGGAGTTCAGGCGGTTCGCCGGGACGCAGCTGTTTTTTGAATTCGTCCGCATCTTTGGCATAGTAATGCACACTCCAGATTTCGGTGTCGGCGTGAAGTCCGCCGCTGGCGTCATGGAAAGGACGCGTAGAATCCAGCACACGGGCCTGCCCATGCAGGGAGGACACGAAATCGCGGTAGAAAGTTGTATTCGGCATGGGATCGTATTGTCCGAACTGCCTGAAAGGAAGGGTCGCCTCTTGTTTAAGGACGGAATTGTGATAAGTCTCGTTCAGCGGAGTCCACGCGATAATGGATGGATGGTTCCGGTCCCGCAGCAGGATTTCGCGGAATTCGCAATTGAAACGGCGGCAGGCTTCCGGATTCAGGAAATCCATCCGCCAGTCCGGACATTCGCTGACGACCAGATATCCCATGCGGTCCGCCCAGTAGAGGAAACGTTCCTCGAAAACCCGCTGATGAAGGCGGGCGCCGTTGAAACCGCTGTCCAGCCCCAGACGAATATCCCGCTGCAAAGCCGCATCGTCCGGCGCGGTCCACACGCCCTCGGGATAATACCCCTGGTCCAGCACGAACCGCAGGAAAATCGATTTGTCATTCAACAGGATCCGGTTTCCGCTGATCCGGATCTCGCGGAATCCGAGATAGGATTCCACCTCATCCAGCAATTTGTCTCCGGACCATACCTGTAAAAGCAGGTCATAGAGGAACGGATCCTGCGGCGACCACAGCCGGACCTCAGGATCGCGCAGAAGCACACCTGCGCCGGGACGGCACGCACATTCTGAAACATCCGCCTCCCGGCCGGATTTGAGGAGTTTCACCGTAAGACGGCAATCCGCCGAGAAATTGTAAAAATCCGGCCTGACGGTTGCGGTGCCGGCTGCAATGTCCGTGACGATCTGAACGGAGGCGAGACCTTCCGGGGCAACCGCCTCAAGCCAGACCGTTCCGTAAATTCCGGTTACACGGGAGAAAAGACATCCATAGGAATCATAGCGGTCGCTCTGCTTGCCGGCAGCCTGGAGTCCGGTGGTCAGGTCGTCTTCACAGCAGAACGTCAGCTGATGTGCTGTTCCCGGCTGAAGCAGACCGGTCACATCGATCGTCCAGCTGCAGGCTCCGCCGATATGCCTGCCTGCCGGACAGCCGTCCACCCACACCGTGGTCAGATAATCCGCACCGCCGACATGCAGCAGGATTTTCTTTCCGTTCCATGCCTCGGGCAGTTCGACCGTGCGGCGATACCAGACTGCCGCATACGGTTCCCGGATGTTCAGCCCGGAAAGCCTGCTTTCCATACAGAACGGGACAGCAATCTTTTGAGAAAACTCCTGTTCGGACTGGAAGAATCCGCGCTGCATCCCTGTTTTTGCGGGATCCGGCTGGAATTCCCATTCTCCGTTGAGGTTGAGCCAGGACTGCTCCCGGCGGAACTGCATTCGCGGATATTCCGGCCTGGGAATCCCGCTCATTGCGCAAGTTTTGATTCTTTTCATAAGTTCCTTCTCCGATCAATTGCCTGGAGAGAGCTGATCCGCGAGACGGACCGCCTCCGCATGGCTTCCCACTGCGGCGGCCAATACCTCATAAGAAACTTTGTCGCCTTTACGGACATCCCGCTTGACCCACTTGACCAAGCCGATCCCGAAGCCGTTGCCGCCATCTTTCCCCAAAGAATTGCAAAGCAGCTTGCCCGGCAGTTCTTCCCAGCCGGTCTGGTCCAGTCCGATCAGGGCAATGCCGTTTTGTCCATCATTGTCCAGATAGGAGATAACTCTTGGATCGTCCGGACGGTCCAGATTGAACCAGCGGCCCGGTTTCGTCCATTTCGTATATTTCACGTGCGATCCTCTGCTTTGGGCAATGAGGCTTCCGGTGAAGCCGAAATCCATGCTGACCCGGGGACTGATGAAATCGGACAGCGCTTTCAGCTTGCAGGTGAACTTGATGTAAGGCTCGTTGTCCCAGCACTCCACGGACCGTTCCACTTTCAGGTGCGGAAAGCTTTCTTCCACGGTGAAAATGAAACTGCCGTCGCGTTCGGTCACCTTCAGGCCGGTCACTATGCTGGTGCCGAGGAAAAACGAGGTTTTGACTTTATCTTCGAAAGGGACATAAAGGAAGAAATGCCGGATCAGCTTCTTCCCGTTGAACGACGCCGAGGCAAGTCCGAAATTCCGTTTTTCAATGAAATCCAGCGTATATGAGCGGGTGACGATCCGAAAACCGTCCTTCGTCGGCTCCACCCGGGAGGCTCCGTGTGCGCCCAGGATCCGGCTGCCCTGTTCCAGCGACACGTCATCGATATGGTAAGTTCCGCTTCCGGGCGGAACGACGATGCTCACATCGACCGAGGCGGCCGTCGCCGGGGCAATGGCCGCGCCCCGGGACTTGACCCATTCTTTTGTGGCACGGCGGGTAATGACCGCAGCAGCGTTCGCAACAGAACCGGAACCGTCGCGGAAAATCAGGCTGACTTTCAGCGCCTTCTTACAGTCGTTCGACCGGCTTTTCAGAGAACAGGTATAGGCATATCCCGGCTTGACGGAAATATTCTTCTGGAGCAGATATTCGCTCCGGTCGGCAAGTGCGGGAACCGCCATGCATTGCCTGCCCGAGGCGGGATTCTCCGGACTGATTTTCGATGGTCCTGGCCATGATTGCCAGGGTGTGCGCTTCGCATTTTCAAAACCGGCATTCCGCAGCAGATTTTCGGCGGAGTGAAGCGGGAGCAAAACCGCTGCCGCGAAAAACAGAGACATCAGCTTTTTCATTTTTGTTTTTCCCCTTCCGTGAGGATGAATTTTTTGAAGAGCGAGGCGTTTTTGCCGCCGCAGATCCCGTAGGTAAGTCCCATCCAGTAGTCCACTTTCTTCAGGTCGTTGTCAAGCGCGGCGAAATTGAACCCGAATACCTTGCCCGGACGAGCCTCGAGCGGTGCCAGCATGGAAAACGGAATTGCCGCCTCGTAGACAATGTATCCCGGACCCGGTTTCACCACGGCACGGACCGATTTCGGGAACCGGATCGGCAGCGGCCAGCTCTGGCTCACCAGCGTGGTTTTCGTCTTGCTCGAATACGCCAGATTGATCTCCGCCTCGTCGCTCCGGTAGCCGGGACCGCAGGCATCGTTGGCGGGATCGAACGCCATCTGGATGCAGTCGCCCCGCCACAGCTCGGACGCATCAAAGGAGTTGACGAACACATCGTCCGTCACGCGGGCGGCAAAATAAAAATTCCTGTCATCCCAGGCGACCCATGCCTTGATGCTCAGGTCGGCCGGGCTGGTCCACGTCCCATGGGAGAATGCATCCGGCGGAAACAAATGATCCATGGTTTTCAGTTCGATGCCGGGAAGTTTTTCCCATTTCGAGAGATCGCCGTCGATCTTCGGGGTGAAATTGAGCTTCGGGCACGGAAGAACTTCGATTTTCTGCGAATGCTTCATATTCCCTTCGGCTGTCTTGACCTCCGCCGTGATTTCCGTTTCCGAGTTCAACGTATGGAAGTCGATCCCGTCCGGAATTTCCACCGGCAGAATTTCCGTGATCCCGTTCGTCCGCAGGCGGCTGAACTTCTGCGTAAATGTTTTCATTTTGCCGCCTATGACCGGAACCCGCAGCGTGACCGTGCCGGATAGTTCTTTGGCCAGCTGATTGACCGCGAGGACGGTCAGGGTTTTGTCATCAGCGGCACGGATTTCCAATGCAAGAGGCTGGATCATGAGTTTCCCTTTCCGGAGGAAGCGGTCCAGCGCTTCCTGACCTTCCGTGCTCCGGAAATAAACAGGCGCTCCGGAAAGCATGATCGGTTTCTCCACCGATATTTCATTGCCCATGATGTCGAACGCCCGGACGGAATCTGTTGCCGCAGGCTCGAACATGATTTCCTTGTCGGAGGGGATCCAGACCGCGGCGACCCCGCCGTCCGGCACGGTGAAGGAACATGCCTTCGCCAGCGAACTCAAAACCACCTCCCGGGGCGAAACCGCCCCGCAGAGCTGCCGCGCCAGTGCCGAATAAGCGGCCGCGTCGGGATACGGATTCGGCCAGTCGATCAGGGTAAAATGGTCGTTGTCCGCCACCGTGTAATACATGATGTGATCCACTTCCGGACAGAGCGCGGTCAGAATGATGCTCCGCGCCAGATAGGCCGCCCGACGACGCGAAGCCGGACTGTCATACTCTTCCTTCGGACTGAGGAAAAAGCCGTATTCCCCGTTGACCACGCGTTTCCCGCCGGCTATTTTGGAAATCGTATGATACTTGCGGACCAGATCGGCCTGTTCCGGCGACTGGGCGGATCTTTTGCCCTCGAACGTCCAGGGATAACAGTATGGATGGATCACCACCCGGTCATAGTATCCTTTGATTTTCGCCAGCAGGGCGGACTGAAACGCAAACCGCGCCCCTTCGCAATCCGATCCGCAGACGGAGGATGTATCCACCAGCGCATTCGGATCGCCCCGCTTGATGCCTTTGTACCCGTATTTGGTGAGCTCCGCCAGCAGATTCAGGAACCAGGCACGGTCCTTCCCCAGCCGGATCGCCAGCTTCTCCGTTCCGTCGGCTTCGCCGCCCCAGATCTGATAGGACTTCACTTTCCCCTTGTAGCGGGAAGCCAGACGGAAGGCGAAATCTTCATAGCTCGCCACATATTCTTCCCTGGGCGGATAACTGTCGGTGGGACTTTTCTTCATGGCCGCAAAAGAGGGGGTTCTCCGCATATAGAGATTCACTTCGATCCCGTTGTCATGCAGCGTGTTGATTGCCCTGTCCATGCTCTCGGTGTTTCCCAATTCCCCGTTTTTTCTGATGTATGACCAGCGGTATGCCAGCGCCGCGCTCTGCACGCCCATGCGTACTGCTGTTGCCGCGGTACGCGCGTTCACCGAACACAGACCGAACAGTGGTCTTGTCCCCGCCGGACGTTTCAGCGGATGCGCCAGCACACAGAAAGACCCTTTCCGAACCCGGCGCAGTCCGTCCGGACCGGTCAACGCGTATTCCATCCGGTAGAATCCCTTCTTCTCCGGTGCGGACAGTTTGAATTTCCGCTCCAATATCTGACCCGGTTCCAATGTCAGAATTTCTTTCCGCTTCAAAACGGTTTTTCCGTAATAGTCGGTAACGGAAAGTTCGGCAGCCGCTTCGGTTTTCTCTTTCCGGGCATTGAAAACGCGGAAAGAGAATTCCGGATTTTCCCCTTCCAGAAACAGGTTTCCCGGCACCGGGCATTGGACCTCGCACGCAAAGGGGAGCGGTTCGGCGGACTCATAAGCAGAGGCCTTTTCCGCCGTTTCCAGTTGAACGGCATCGGCAAAAACCGCCGTTCCCTTCTTCTGCGGCGCAATAACCAGCTGGAACTTATTGTAGTCGCCAAAGGCCTGCGGCCGGATCGGCAATTCGTAACGGGTCCATTCCGTCCCGACTTTGACATGCCTCGTGATATTGCGCCCGTCCCAGTTCCTGCGGTATGCCTGGATCATGACCGGAGAATTCGGCTTTTCCGCCTTCAGCCAGACAGAAAGGACATGGGGCGCCTTCGGTTTCAGGTCAAACAGCATCGCGCTCCTCATCACCGTCTCGATCCGCACGGCATAGGATCCGTTCACGGTATTCGTCTTCACGATTTTCCCGGTCTTGTTCCAGATCCCGTATCCGGTTTCGAAACTGCTGTCTCCGGGAATGAGATTGTCTGCCGGCAGCCAGTTTGCCAGAAAGAATGACAGCAAAATCAGAATTGACTTTTTCATAAATCGCCCCTGATGGGTTCAGAGCCGGATCCCCTGCTTGAAGAAGGCTTCATCACTGGCCGCTGCGGCATCCGCTTGAGTGCGTTTCATGGGGCCGCAGTGTCCGTCGGCATACGATATATTGATTGTGCCGGTCCTTCCGGCCAGATTATTATAACGGGATTGAGAACTGGTGGGAATCAGCTTGCCCCCCTTATGGCGGGCTCCCGTCCTCGTTCGGTACATGACGCTGGTGGCGGATCCGTCACCGGAATCCATGAAAGCCATTGCAATCGTCGGCTGCAGAATATCCTTCAGTTTTCTGGACTGTTTCACCTTGTCGTTTTCGTCACGGCCGCCGCAAAGATAGGCATTGGTCTCGTAATGGGTATGGGCATAAGCAAATGGTGATTTGCTGTAAGACCAGTCAAACCCCAAAGGTTCCGACGGACAGGCGAAGGTCCCTCTGGCACGCAGGAATTTGTCTGTCTGCCGGTAGGTGTCTTTCCAGTCGCAGCCATAATCTGCCAGATAATTGTAAAAGCAGAATGCTTTGAATTTCCCCGGCACCATATGCTCATAATAATCGTTGGAATACATGGCACTTGAGCTGCCTATGGTCTTGAGATTGTTCATGCAGGCCGTGCTGCGGCTTTGTTCCCTGGCCTTGTTCAGCGCCGGCAGCAGCATTGCCGCCAGAATCGCGATGATCGCAATCACCACCAGGAGCTCAATCAATGTGAATCTGGCAACCACCGAAACAAACTTTTTCTTCATCATAAAACCTCCTTGTTTTCCTTGATATCTATTTTTACTTCATTGGGATCCATGCCATCGGCTTCATGATCGGCATAGTTGATCTTGATCAGTATCTCCGATCCGTCCGGGAGTTCGTGATGCGTGATCCCGATCTCCGGGGCTTTTTCCGGCAAGTCCAAACCCGCCAGTTCCGCGATCTTCCGGTAGACTCGATACAGTTTGCATTCCGGAGTGACCGCCGCCTGTTCGAGCGGAACATTCAGATAGATCAGCTGACCTTTGCCGTAACGCTGCCGGATCAGGACCGGATTGCCCGCCGCATCTTTGGAATGGACCGCGCAGCCGTCCGCGATCAGACGTCTGGTGACCGGAGAATCGGCTTCGAATTTTTCTTCGCAGCCGTCGATCGTGAATTGGATTTTTTCCGGCAGTTCGGCGCAATAGTCCACGCGGCAGCCGAATTCGGAACCGAACGGCTGGAGCATGCCGCTGCCTGCCGTGAAACAGACCGCCGTCCCCTCGGACGCGGCCTTGAGCAGCAGCCGGTATTTGTCCAGCGGCACCGCACTGTAACCGGAAATGCCGGGAACGAGATAGAATTTCGAATCCGGCAGAGTGTCGCGCGAAAGGATATCGCAGAATTCGATTTCGAATCCCGCCTGTGTGCTCAGAATGAAACTGCCGTATGCAGCCTGCCACAAGGCGCGTTTTTCCATCTCGGAAGTCAGCACGAGGCAGTCCACGCGGCGGGGCGGCAGTTTGCCGTAAGGCAGAGTGCGGATCTCCTGACGGAAAGATTTCATGGCGCGGGCGGCTCCGTACGGGACCCGGCCGGCAGACAGTGCGCCGAGGTTGCGTTCCATTGCCACCCAGCGGTAGGGCAGCTGTTCCGCGCAATGGTCGAACGCGAAAGCGCACCACCAGAGCATCCCGCCCAGACCGTGCGCATAAGCGGAATAGAGCACCGTGCGGCAATAGGCCTCTGTTCGTTCGTCGGAAAGATATTCGGGACCGAATGAACCGATTTCTTCCACGAATGCCGGCTTCCCGGAGGCCTGGTAATAGAGTGTTTCCGCAGTTGCGTGATAAACCGCGGGAATGGTATTCAAGGCGCTTTGTCCGCAATGCGGCGTAAAGGCAGGATACGGATGGGTAGTCAATGCATCGGTGAGTTCGCCCAGGATCCGCTGGTTCCAGCAGGCTTTCGGATCGGTCGAGGACCCGTGCATGCCGGAATAAACCGGGCGCGACGGATCGGCCAGCCGGATGGTCGAGGCGATCAGATTGAGCCAGTTCCAGCTGACCATGGGATCGGAGCACTGCGAAAGACAGTTGCATTCGTTGCCCGGTTCCCACGCCATGATGGACGGATGATCTTTCATTTCGGAGACGAATCCGCGCAGGAACAAGGTTTCGAGATAGAGTGCATCGGGATGGGTGAAAAGATTTTTGTCGGCCAGGGCGGGTGGCACAAAGAGGGCGCCGCTCATCCAGCCGGTCAGCAGTCCGACGACCAGTTTCAGGTCATATTTCTGAGCCAGATCGGCGGTTTTGCGGAAGCGTTTCATCATGACTTCGCTCAATCCCCAATGGGCAAGCCCGTGTTCCGGAAGCGGCGAACCGTCCGGCATGACCAGTTCGGCATGAGCGCCGGCGCAGCCGCACGCCCAGCTGACGGGCTGGAAATCGCTCCAGAGCGGAAACAGCCGCACGGTATTCATGCCGGAGGCCTTGAGGGCGGCAAAATCTTTTTCGAGCGCCTCTTCCGACCAGTCGCGCCACATGCGGATCCCCGCCTCGCTCGACCAGTAATTGCAACCGAGCAGAAAATCGGCGGCGCCAGGTAAATACTGCATCAGAAACTCCTGTTCTTCAGATTTTATCCGAAATTTACATGCGCAAAAAGGAATTTCAATGCTTTTCGGGAGGTTTCTTCATGAAACATTTGAAACAAAATTTGAAAAACGGGCTCCGGGGTGATAGATTGTCCGGGAGAGGAGGCATGACATGGCAGATAAAATAACGATCCGGAAACTGGCGGCGGAACTGAAAATGTCGCCGGCCACTGTGTACCGGGCGCTCTCCGGTTTCCCGAACATGCGCCAGGAAACGAGACGTGCCGTGCTCAAGGCGGCGCACCGGAAAGGATATCTGCTGCCTGTGCATGAGAAACGCAATATCGCCATCATCATACCGTCTTTTGCGTTCTCCGGTTATCTGGAATGTCTGCTGCTTTGTCTGGAGAACGAATTTCACAGCCGCGGTTTTCATCTGGAATTGATTCCGACGCCCGATATTTCCCTGCTGGGCGACCACATGTTCGACGGCATCGTGTCTCTGGAATGGGATGAAGGACTGGAAAAAATGCTGCCTCAGAATTTTGCGATCCCGATCCTGACGATCAATGCGGCTTCCAATACGCTTGAAAACATCCCGCGCATCATATCCGATCCGAAGGGGATACGGATGGCGCTGGACTATCTTTATGACCGGGGCTGCCGGAAAATCTTCTATTTCGGGACGCATACGAAGAATTCGCCGGATGCCGCCGAGCGGCTGGAGGAATTCCGGCAGTTCTGCCTGAAAACCGGACAGGATTTCGAGCCGCTCCATCTGGAACACCGCAATCCGGAACTGGAAGCCGAGCTGCCGTACATCCTGAAAGCCGGACCGGATGCCTGTTTCTGCGCCTGTGAAACCTTCGCGGTCAAGCTCGGTCATCTGCTCAAAAAGGCGGGACTGCGCATTCCGCAAGATATATCCCTGATGGGATTGGAGGATCTGTACGGCAATGAGTGTTTCACGCCGCCGATCACCGCGATCCGCCAGAATTTCGAACAGATCGCCGCTGCTGCCGCGGAAAATATCGCCGGAAAAATCACCGCCGGGATCCCGATGAAAGGATGCCGGATCCCGTTCACCCTGATCGAGCGTGAAAGCGTCCGCAGTCCGGAAGATCCAGCCTCATTTTGACCGCAAGGCTGCGGCGATCAGACCGTCGAACAGCGGATGCGCATTCTGCGGCCGGGATTTGAATTCGGGATGGAACTGGCAGGCGATGAAATACGGATGGTCCGCCAGTTCCACGATCTCGACCAGTCCGCGCTGCGGATTGGTCCCGCTCACCTTCAGGCCTCCATTTTCCAAATCCTTGCGGTAACGGGAATTGTATTCGTAACGATGACGGTGACGTTCCCGGATGGCGGCGGTACCGTAGCATTTTTCCGCCAGGGAACCGGGAACGATGGCGCAGTCATAAGCGCCGAGACGCATAGTTCCGCCCTTATCGGAGATCGTGCGCTGTTCATCCATCAGGTCGATCACCGGATGTGAAGTCTTCTGATCGAACTCGGAACTCTCCGCATCGGCCCACCCCAGCACATGCCGGGCGTATTCGATGACCGCACACTGCATGCCGAGACAGATCCCGAGGAACGGGACGCCGTTGGTTCTGGCGTATTCGACCGCCTTGATCTTGCCCTCGATCCCGCGGGCGCCGAAACCGCCGGGAACCAGGATGCCGTCCACATCTTCGAGCAGATCCGCCGGATTACCGGTTTCCAGTTCTTCGGATTCGATTTTTTTGACTTCCACCTTGCAGGAATGTTTGATCCCTGCGTGACTGAGTGCCTCGTAGATGCTCTTGTAAGCGTCCTGATGGCGGATGTATTTGCCGACGACCGCGATCCGGCAATGCCGGGTGGGATTCAGCACGCCTTCGAGCCATTTCCGGTAATCTTCCAGCTGGATCTCACGCGGATCCAGGCGCAACAGTTCCAGCACGCGCAGATCCAGCCCCTGGCGTTCCAGTTCCAGCGGGACTTCGTAGATGGAATTCTGCACATCGAGTTCTTCGATCACGCAGGAACGCGGCACGTTGCAGAACAGCGACAGTTTTTTCAGATGTTCGTCCTCCATCGGGATCTCACTGCGGCAGACCAGGATATCCGGCGTGACGCCGATCCCCCGCAAAGCCGCCACCGAATGCTGGCTGGGCTTGGTCTTGAGTTCTTTGGCAGCACGGATATACGGAACCAGTGTCAGATGCAGGAAGATGGCGTCGCCCGGATCGGATTCCAGCTTGAACTGACGCGCCGCCTCGAGGAACGGCAGACTTTCGATATCGCCCGTAGTGCCGCCGATCTCCGAAATGGCGATATCGACCCCGTCCGCATGCAGAGAACGCATCGCATTTTTTATCTCATCGGTGATATGGGGAATGACCTGAACCGTGCCGCCGAGATAGCCGCCGGCGCGTTCCCGCGCGATCACGTTGCTGTAGATTTTCCCGGAAGTATAATTGCTGGCCTTGGAACAGGCCACGCCGGCGATCCGTTCATAATGTCCCAGGTCCAGATCCGTTTCCGCACCGTCGTCGGTCACGAACACCTCGCCGTGCTGGTAAGGACTCATCGTGCCGGGGTCCACGTTCAGATAGGGGTCCAGTTTCTGCATGGCCACGCGGAATCCGCGTTTTTCCAGCAGAAACGCCAGCGCCGCGCCGGTGATCCCTTTGCCCAGACTCGATACCACTCCGCCGGTAATGAAGATGTGTTTCGTTTTCATTGTCGCTTTCTCCCTGTTCTTTCAATATGCCCGTTCGTTCTTGTCTTCCATGTAGTTCACCAGTGCCCGGTTGACCATGCGGAACCCGCCGGGCGTCGGATAATCGCCGGTAAAATACCAGTCGCCGGGATAATCCGGACAGCAGTCACGCAGGGCCTTCATCGACTGGTAGACGATCTGCAGCTCGGCCTGGAGTCCCGGCGGAGTCAGCAGTGCGGCGATATCCTTCAGCAGTTCTTCTTCACCGACCGCATCGTAAATCTCCTTCATGCGGTTCCGGTTTTCGCCTTTGGCAAGATCCTCTTTCGCCCGTTCGAAACTGCGGACCAGCACATCGGCACGGCCCTGTTTGCGCAAAATGTCCGCCGCCGCCTGAAACGCGCACAGATCGCCGGCGCAGGCCATGTCGATCCCGTAGCAGTCGGGATACCGGATGATCGGCGCGGAACTCGCCACAATGATCTTTTTCGGATTCAGCCGGTTGAGCATCGGCAGAATGGCGTTCCGCATCGTATTGCCCCGCACGATGGAATCATCCAGCACCACCAGCGTATCGGTTCCCGGATGGACCAGCCCGTAAGTGATGTCGTAAACGTGCATGCCGAGTTCATTCCGGATCGCCGCGTCCGCGATGAACGTGCGGAATTTGGCATCCTTGATCGCGATCTGGCCGAACCGTACGGTTTTCCCGGACGCAACAGCGATTTTCATCAGTTCTTCCAGCATCCCGTGAAAACTTACCTGCGCCGAGTTCGGAATGTAGCTGAAAAAGGTGTTCTCGAAATCATAATTCACCGCTTCGAGCAGTTCGGGCACCAGCGATTTTCCCAGATGCTTCCGTTCCCGGTGGATATCCGCATCATTCGGACGCGAAAAATAGATCCGCTCGAAGACGCAGCTGCGCCGCGGGGCTTCCTCCAGACAATCCAGCATCTGGAGCTCGCCGCTTTTCGGGATCACCAGCGCCTTGCCCGCGGGTATCTCCATGACTTCCGCCGTGGAACAGTTGAATGCCGCCTGGATCGCCGGACGTTCGCTGGCCGCCACGAACACTTCATCGTCGAAATAAAAATATCCCGGCCGGATCGCGTGCGGATCCCGGATCACGAACGCCTCCCCTTCCCCGTTCACCCCGCAGAGCGTAAAAGCACCGTCCAGCTCACTCAGCGCCTGACGCAGGATCTCCTGCCAGGCCGGCGAACCCGCATGCAGATCGGCATCCTGTTCCAGATAATGGCCGATCATCTGCGTGATCAGATATCCGTCCGCCCGGCTCGCCGGATGATGTCCGGTCTGGCGGAACCGCTCGAACAGCTCGCCGGTATTGGTCAGATTGAAATTGCCGGCCAGCAGCAGAGTCCGCCGCAGACAGCTGGATTCATGCACGAACGGATGACAGGCGGAAACCGCATGACGGCCGTAAGTGGCATAGCGCAAATGTCCCAGCAGGACCTCGCCGTTGAATTCACTGCTGCCCGCACACCGTCCCAACAGGTCAGCCAGCGGATCTTCCGCCGCAGCCGATTTCTGGATGTGATACGCCGGCAGTCCCGGTTCAGGGTTCAGTCCCAGAGAAGCGATCCCCGCACCGTCCTGTCCCCGGTTGTGCTGTTTTTCCAGCAGCAGCGCCATTTTCCCGAATCCGTAATTGGCATTGCCGTATTTCCGGATGTAATACTCGGGTTTCTTACGCAGACGCAGCAGCGCCACCGCGCATTCATGTTTGACTGAATCCGACATTTTATTCCCTTTCCATAAAGTATTCCCCACTTTATTATCAGGTTATTAGCATTATCCATGCCAATTTTGTCGCTGGCGGTCTTTTATTTGCTCTGCCGACGGCATCGGCCGAAGAACCGAGTCCTCGGCCTGTCTTCGCTTTTCCGGCATCGCCATCGGAAAAACACTCTGCTCTGAAACGGATTTGGAAATAAAATTCATGATGCCGGTAATTCCCATTTCAATTACCGGCATCATGGTAATATAATACGAAAAAGATGAAATGCAAGAAGGAATACGAAAAAGCGGCACAAAAAGCAGTAAAAAACACCACGAACCCAGCATGAAGACAGCATGAAAAACAGAAAACAGCACGAAAACAGCATGAACCCAGCACAAAAACAGCATGAAAAACAGCACGAAAACAGCATGAAAAACAGCAAAAAAAACCGAGCCCGATGATTTCGTGCAAATTGTAAAGAACTTAACCGGCCGCCGGGAAGCAGAGTCTTTTCCGATTATTTCTTTACATTTTTTGTAATTTTCATCTTGTTGTTTACATTTTTTGTAAAACAAAATAAAACTGCTTTCGCGAAAACCGAGTTGGCATGGATTTTGCTGTAAGCCTGTAGATTTAGGAAAAAGAGTGCAAAAACAGGAAAGGTCAGCACTATGGAACAGATATTTCGACAGCAGCCTTACGCCCTCTACCGGCCGGATCAGGAACACGATGCCTGCGGAGTCGGCATGGCGGTAAACCTCAACGGCGAACCGAGCCACGACATCGTGGAAAAAGGGATCGCCATTCTGACACGACTGATGCACCGCGGCGCGGCGGGCAGCGATCCGGAAACCGGCGACGGCGCCGGTCTGCTGCTCAGTCTGCCCGATGAATTCTTCCGGAAACGGTCCGGGGTCGAACTGCCGAAAGCCGGTTTATATGCCGTGGCCATGGTGTTCGGCGGGCTCGGCTGCGAAAAACAAATGGAAAAGATCATCGAATCGGAAGGCGGTTCCATTCTCGGCTGGCGGGAAGTTCCGGTGGTGCCGTCCGCGATCGGACGCAAAGCCCAGGGCAACCGGCCCGCCATCCGCCAGCTGTTCATCGACGGCAGCGGATTCTCCGACAACGCGGCTTTCGAACGCAAACTTTTTGTCATGCGGAGACTGATCGAAAAACAGCATCTCGACCTCTATATCTGCAGCATGTCCTCCCGCACGGTGGTTTACAAAGGACTGCTGCTCGCCTCCCAGATCAAGGATTTTTATCCGGACCTTTCCGATGAACTCTTCCGCTCGCGTTTCGCGCTGGTGCACCAGCGTTACAGCACCAACACCTTCCCGACCTGGCAGCTGGCGCATCCTTACCGTTATCTGGCACATAACGGCGAAATCAACACGCTGCGCGGCAATCTGAACGCGCTGAAGGCACGGGAACGGCTGCTTTCATCGCCGGTCCTCGGAGACGACCTGAAAAAGATCCTGCCGCTGATCGAACCCGGACAAAGCGATTCGGCGTGTCTGGACAACATGCTGGAACTGCTGGTCGCCGCCGGACGTCCCATCGAACACGCGATGCTGATGCTGGTCCCGCAGGCGTGGGGTGTCAACTATTACATGGGACGCGATGTCCGCGGCTTTTTCGAATATCATTCCGCCCTGATGGAACCATGGGACGGTCCTGCCGCGCTGGCGTTCACCGACGGCATCAATCTGGGCGCCATTCTCGACCGCAACGGTCTGCGTCCGGCACGTTACACTTTATGTAAAAACGGTCTGTTCATTCTGGCGAGCGAAGCCGGCGTGCTGGACATCCCCGCGGAAGAGGTCAAGACCAAAGGACGGCTGAAACCCGGAGAAATTCTGTTTCTGGACCTCAATCAGCACCGTCTCATCCTCGATTCGGAAATCAAGACGCGCCTCGCCCGCAGCAAGCCCTACCGCCGCTGGGTCGAGGAAAACCGTCTGCCGGTCCATGGTCTTTTCACCGATATCACCGCCTCGGAACCGGAAAAAAATCTGCCCGCCCGGCAGCAGTTCTTCGGTTATACCCGCGAGGATATCGAAATCATTCTGAAGCCGATGGCGGCGCAGGGCAAGGAACCGGTCGGATCCATGGGCAACGATGCCGCGCTGGCGGTCCTTTCGGCCAAACCGCAGCTGCTGTTTGCCTATTTCAAGCAGCTTTTCGCGCAGGTAACCAATCCGCCGATCGATCCGATCCGGGAAGAACTGGTCATGAGCCTGATGACCTACATCGGCAACCACGGCAACATTCTGGAAGAAACGCCGGAACACGCCCGGCTCATCAAACTCCGCCGTCCGATCCTCACCGACGACGAACTGAATCATCTGCAGAATTTCGGTGCACACGGATTCCATTCGAGAGTTCTCCCCTGCGGATTCGATGCCCGAGGCGGTGAAACGGCTTTGCGGCAGGCCTTGCGCACGCTCGCCGAAAATGCGGTGGCCGCGGCCCGCGCCGATGAACGCATCCTGATCCTTTCCGATCAGGATCTGCCGCCGGGCATGGCGGCGATCCCCAGTCTGCTGGCCTGTTCCGCCGTCAATCGTGCCCTGATCGAGGCTGATCTGCGTCCTGAAACCGGGATCATTATCCGGTCCGGCGAAGTACGGGAAATCATGCATTTCGCTCTGCTGCTCGGCTACGGCGCCACGGCGATCAATCCGCATCTGGCGCTGGAAACCGTCACCGCCCTTTCCCGTTCGGGCGCAATCGCGGTCGATCCGGTCACCGCGGCCGGCAATTATATCAATGCGGTGGGCAAAGGGCTTTTGAAAATCATGTCCAAGCTCGGCATTTCCACGCTGCGCAGCTACCGTTCTGCGCAGGCATTCGAGGCGGTCGGTCTGAGCCGGGCGTTCCTGGATGAATTTCTGCCCGGCACGGTTTCGCGCATCGGCGGGATCGGGCTGGCCGAAATCGCGCGGGATGCCGCTGCCCGGGCGGGGAATGTAGACTATGCTTCATCCCTGCTTCCTGCCGGCGGACAATACCGTTACCGAAAAGACGGTGAAGACCATCTCTGGAATCCGCAGTCGCTGGCCACGTTCCGGCAGGCTGTTCAGAAAGGCGATTATGCCAGGTTCAAGGAATATTCGAAGCTGATCGACGATCAGGCGCATCATCTCTGCACCTTGCGCGGTCTTTTCCAGTTCAAAAAGACGGAACCGATCCCAATCGAAGAAGTCGAACCGGTGGAAAGCATCCTGAAACATTTCGTTTCCGGAGCGATGAGCCTGGGCAGCCTCAGTCCCGAGGCGCATATGACCATCGCCAAAGCCATGAATCAATGCGGCGCCATGAGCAACTGCGGCGAAGGCGGCGAAAACAGAGAAAGGTTCGGAACCGAGTTCAACAGCGCTATCAAACAGGTCGCAAGCGGACGTTTCGGCGTTACGATCAATTATCTGCGCAATGCAAAAGACATTCAAATCAAAATGGCGCAGGGAGCCAAGCCCGGCGAAGGCGGCCAGCTGCCCGGTTACAAGGTCAATGATTTCGTGGCTAAGATCCGTCATTCGATGCCCGGCGTTACGCTGATCTCGCCGCCGCCGCATCACGATATTTATTCGATCGAAGATCTGGCGCAGCTGATCTACGATCTGCACAATGCCAATCCGCGGGCGCGCATCTCGGTGAAGCTCGTTTCCGAGCCCGGAGTCGGCACGGTCGCCGCCGGAGTCGCCAAAGCAAAAGCCGATGTGGTCCTGATCTCCGGTCACGACGGCGGCACCGGTGCCTCACCGCTCACCAGCATCAAATACGCCGGTCTGCCCTGGGAACTCGGCATTGCCGAAGCGCAGCAGACTCTGGTGCTGAACGGTCTGCGTGAAAACATCAAAATCCAGGTGGACGGCCAGCTCAAAACCGGGCGTGATGTGGTGATCGGCGCCCTGCTCGGCGCAGAGGAATTCGGGTTTGCCACCACGATCCTGGTCTGCCTCGGCTGTGTGATGATGCGGCAGTGCCACAGCAACACCTGTCCGATGGGCGTTGCCACGCAGGATCCCGAGCTGCGGAAAAATTTCGCCGGAAAACCGGAATATATCGTCAACTTCCTCAAGTTCATTGCAGCCGAGGTGCGGGAATATCTCGCTCAGCTCGGTCTGCGCTCGCTGGAGGAAGCCTGCGGCCGAAGCGATCTGCTCGAAACCAATCATGCGATCGATTTCTTCAAAACGGAAAATCTGGATTTCACCGATCTGCTGAAACCCGCTCCGCAGGGAGCCAGACATTTCAACGCTGCACGACCTCAGATTCCGCTGGAGAATTTCGACCGCAGAAATCTGCTGAACAGACTGAAACTCGACGGTTCGAAAGAAACGTTGGAGGTCACTGTCTGCAATGCCGACCGCACCGTCGGAACGGAACTTTCCGGCGAGGTGGCGGACCGTTACGGATCGGCGGGACTGCCGGAAGATACGGTAAAAATCAATCTGACCGGAACGGCGGGTCAAAGCTTCGGCGCTTTCCTTGCGCCGGGCATCACGCTCACCCTCGCCGGCGAGGCTAACGATTTTGTCGGAAAAGGACTTTCAGGCGGAAAAATCGTGATCCGGAAACCGCCGAAAGCAGATTATCCGGCAGAGAACAACGTGATCGCCGGAAACGTTATCGGTTACGGCGGCACGTCGGGAAAAATCTTCATCAACGGCATCGCAGGCGAACGTTTCGCCATCCGCAACAGCGGCATGACACTGGTCGCCGAAGGCATCGGCGACCACGGCTGCGAATACATGACCGGCGGACGGGTGGTGATCCTGGGCCGCGTCGGGGTCAATTTTGCAGCAGGTATGACCGGCGGTCTGGCTTATGTTTATGATGAAAACGGTCATTTCGATCTTTCGTGCAATTCGGACGGGATCGACCTGGAAAGCATCGAACCGGGAAGCGAGGGTGAAAGCGAGCTCAAAAATCTGATCCAGGAACATTACGATGCGACCGGCAGCAGGAAAGCCGCGGACATGCTTGCAGATTGGGAACAATATCGGGAAAAATTCGTCCGTGTCTTCCCGGTCGAATACCGCAACGCACTCAAAAACAAAGGAAACTGCTGACATGCAAACCAGAATTCACGATATTTACCGTCCGATCGAACAGCGCAAGCTCGATTTTCAGGAAGTGGAACGGATTTTTTCCGAGGCTGAGATCCGGCAGCAGATGAACCGCTGCCATAACTGCGGCATTCCGTTCTGCCACGGCGCAGGATGCCCGCTTTTCAACCAGATTCCCGACTTCAATTCCGCAGCGGCGGAAGGCAACTGGAAAACCGCGTATGAAATTCTCTCCCAGACCAGTTTCTTTCCCGAGTTCACCTGCCGGGTGTGTCCGGCACTCTGCGAAGGATCCTGCTGCAACGGAGTCAGCGACGAGGCTGTCATGATCCGTCAATGCGAGAAAATGATTATTGAAAAGGCCTTCGAATCCGGATTGGTCAAACCTGTGATTCCAAGCTCAAGAAACGGGAAAAAAATAGCAGTTGTCGGCAGCGGTCCGTCCGGTCTGGTTTCGGCGGAAGCACTCAACCGGAAAGGTTTTTCCGTAACGGTTTTCGAGGCTAATCATCGTCCCGGCGGCCTGCTTCGTTTCGGCATACCGGATTTCAAATTGAACAAATCCGTGATCGACCGCCGGATCGCCGTCATGGAAGCGTCCGGGATCAGATTCGTAACGGATACGCGGATCGGCAAAGATATTTCCGCCGCTTATCTGCTGCGCACTTACGATGCAGTCGTCCTGGCGATCGGCACGCCGCAGGCGAGGGATCTGGTCATTCCCGGCCGCGAGCTGAACGGCATTCATTTTGCATTGGAATTCCTGCAGGGACAGAACCGCGTAAATTCAGGTGAATCGAGCTCGCTTCCGGTCACTGCAGCCGGAAAAGACGTGTTGATCATCGGTGGCGGCGACACGGGAAGCGACTGCGCAGGAACTGCCATCCGGCAGGGAGCGAAAAGTGTGAGACAGATCGAGATCATGCCACAGCCGCCGGAAAAACGTTCCGAGTCGACTCCGTGGCCGAACTGGCCGTGGATGCTGCGGACCAGTTCCAGCCACAAGGAAGGCTGTATGCGGGAATGGAATATAGCCAGCGACCGTTTCATCGGAGAAAAAGGAAAAGTTTCCGGAGTGGAAGTGCACGAAGTGAAATGGACTTTTTCACCTGAAGGAAAACCGCTCAAACCGGAGACGGTGCCGAACAGTTCCAAGCTCATCGAAGCCGATTTGATTCTGCTGGCAATGGGATTCACCGGAGTTCCGAAAAACGGCATTGTCGAAGAATTGGATCTGGAACTTTCAGCTCGAAACGGCATCATTGCAAACCCTGAAAAACTAATTTATGCGGCCGGAGACTGCGTAACGGGAGCCTCCCTTGTGGTGCGTTCCATGGCCAACGCCAAACAGACTGCGGAATTGATCGGAAAACAGTTAATTTGATTTTTCAATTTCCCCGGATTTGACCTTGAAATGATTGGCTTTTTCCAGTTCGAATTCCGGCGGAATTTCAGTGAAAGCAAAGAAAACCTGTCCGGCAGTGCGGATTTTTTCCGAAAAAGCCTGCCGGGCATGCAGATCGAGATCGGCAGTCGCATCATCGACCAGCACCACCGTATCATTCAAGGCACCGCTGACCTCGCGGACAGCATCGAGTTCCGCCAATTTCAAAATCAGCGAGGTCATCCGGCATTGTCCGCGTGAACCGAAAGCACGCATTGATTTTCCGTCAAAAAGAAACTCGAAATCATCCAGATGCGGCCCGAACGTGGTAAATCCGCGCTGCAGGTCGCGTTTCAGGTCGTTTTCTGCTTTTTTCAGGTAAGACTCCGGTTCGAACGTTTCCTTTGTGTAATCCATTCTGATTTCAAAATTGGATAAGGAGGGATACAATTCTTCAAAAAGCTTTTTCATCAAACCACAGATGAGCTCGACATATTTGGCCCTTTTCCGGACAATCTCAGATCCGGAAGAAGCCAGCACGGTCGAGTAGGAACGCAGAATATCCAAGTTGCAGTTATGATTTTTCAGCAGAATATTCCGTGACCTTAATGACTGGAGATAATTCTGCAGATCCATGAAATAGCTTCGGTCCAGCAGGGAAATGAACATATCGAAAAAACGGCGGCGCAGCAGAGACGGACCGCTGATGATCAAAGGATCGTCCGGCAGAAAAGCGATGGTTTTGATCTTGCCGGTAAAATCACTGGCTTTACTGACCGGGACCCGGTCGGCCTGCAAGGTGCGCACCAAACCGCAATCGACCTCAAGCTGCGATTTCCAGCCTTGCTTTTTCAGAAATGAAAGCGATAAATGAAAAGAGGGACAGCCCAGTTTTTTCAGCTCATTTATTTTCAAGGTTCGGAACGAACGCAGATTGGCCACGTAAAAAACTGCTTCCAGCAGAGAAGTTTTTCCCTGACCGTTGCCCCCTTCGAAAAAAACAGCATCGGAATCGAACTGCAGTTCGGCGCGGCTGATATTTCTGAAATTTTCGAGCTTGAGAGACTCTATTATCATAATCAGCCGTCCTTGAAAAAAATATTTCTGCCGGATCCGAAAACCCGGCAGAAGATCGTTTTCGAACAGTCCGGAGAACTTATTTGTTTCTCATCGGCATGATGACATACAGGAAACCGTCGCCGCTTTCCAGGGCAATCGGGCTGAATGCATCATTGATCTTGACGATCACATTATCGACACCGATATGTTTGAACGGATCGGCCAGCAGCTGCGGATTGAAAGACAGGGAAATATCTTCCTGATCCGCATACTCGATATTGATATATTCCTTACCTTCACCGATATTGCTGTTCGCTTCGAACACCAGTTTATTGTCCGTGAAAGTAATCTTGACGAAGGAAGAAGAAGCATCGCTGAGCGGAATGCTGACGATTTCCAGAGCATCCACAAAATCACCGGTCGGAACCGAGATCTTCTTGTTGAAGCCGGCCGGAATGACCTGACGGTAATTCGGATAGTTGCCTTCGATCAGCTTCGAGAAGATCACGGTCTCATTCAGACGGAACACAACCTGTTTTTCACCGATCTCCATCTGAACTTCGCCTTCTTTTTCCAGAATGCGTTTGACTTCATTGGCAACCTTGATGGTGATGATCACATCGCCGTCGGCACCTTCGGCGGTGCCTTCCAGAAGCTTTTCGACCAGCGCCAGGCGTTTTCCGTCGGTGGCAACCGCAGTCATATTGCCTTCTTTGATCGAAAGCAGAATACCCTGAAGGACTTTTCTGGAATCATCGATGCTTACAGCATAGGAGATCCGGTCGAGAACGCGGGCAAAATCAGGCTGTTTGAGCTTGATGCTGCGCAGCGGCTGGAAATCCACCGGAACGGGGAAATCTTCCGGAGTCAGACCCAGGATCATGAAATTCGCCGTGCCGCAACAGATTTTCGTATGATGTTTTTCATTGGATTCCATCATCAGATTTTCACCTTTGAACTTGGAAACCAGGCCAAGCAGACGTTTTGCCGGCAAAGTCGTCACTCCGGGAGCCTCCACTTCCGCTTCTATTGTCGTGGTGATCCGCAGTTCCAGATCGGTGGTCGTAAGAGTAAGTTTTCCGTTTTCAGCTTCAAGCAGCACATTGGCAAGAACCGGAAGAGTTGTCCGGTTCGGAATGATGTTGCTTACCTTCACCAGCGCTTTCAGCAGCGCATCTTTCTTCAAATTGACTTTCATGTTGACCTCTTTCCCCAATACCATACTGGTTATTTATTTATCTTTTCCTAAGGTAATATATCATCATTATTATGGATGTCAATATTGTGAATAAACTCTTTTTTCAAGTTCAGTTCATTTTTTTTGATTTTGTTGACTTTTTGTTTTGCAATTTTCGATAAACCATGCTCTATTGATAGACAAATCAATTGAGAACAAGATCCGAACAGCATTTAACAAGGTTATCAACATGTTTACTGACATCACATCCGAACGATATATCAAAGAGCTGGTGTCCAGGTATCCGGTTCTGGAACCCGTTGCCGAAAGTCTGGACAAGGTATATTTAGCACTGAAAATCTGTTTTGTCAATGACAAAACGTTATTTTGTGCCGGAAATGGCGGCAGTGCGGCTGATGCGGAGCATATCGTGGGCGAAATGATGAAGGGATTTCTTCTGCCGCGTCCTTTGAATGATGTTATGAAAAACACCTTCCGCCGCCGGACGGGTGACGATGCACTTGCCGACAAGCTCCAGATGGGTCTCCGGTGTATTTCTCTTATATCGCATCCTGCGTTGAATACGGCATTTATGAATGATGTCGATCCTTCGATGATCTTTGCCCAGCAGCTGTTTGTTCTGGGGAGATCGGGCGATGCAGTGATAGGAATAACCACTTCGGGCAATGCGGAGAATATCTGTAATCTATTTAAAGTAGCGCGTGCGCGGAGCATCACAACGATCCTGCTGACCGGCAGCCGTCCGGGCCGCTGCGAACCCTTTGCAGATCTGGTGATCCATGTCCCGGAATCTGAAACCTACAAGGTCCAGGAACTGCATCTGCCTCTCTATCATTGTCTTTGCTCCATGCTGGAGGAAAATTTCTATGGAAAATAAGCGGATCATTCCCCATCACGTAGCCATCATCATGGATGGAAACGGCCGTTGGGCCAAACAGCGCGGTCTGGAACGGGTCGAAGGACACCGGGCCGGAGCCGTGGCGGTCAAAAATCTGGTTGAATCACTGAAACAGACTGGTATTCGATATCTTACACTATATGCTTTCAGCACGGAAAATTGGAAACGTTCCAAAGAAGAAGTCGATGCCCTGATGTCACTTCTGGTCGAATTCATAGATGCCAATCTTCAGCTTCTGATGGAAAATGATGTCCGCCTTCTGGTTACCGGCCGGATCGAAGGTCTGCCGGAAAAAGCACGTGAAAAATTGAAGGAAGCCATCCGGAAAAGTGCGGGGAATTCCAGCGGAACCGTAATTTTTGCCTTGAATTACGGCGGCCGGGCCGAAATTGCCGACGCCGCAAAAAAAATTGCTCACAAAGTGTTGAAAGGCGAAATCGATCCGGATCAGATCGATGAAAAGCTGTTTGCGCAAAACCTTTATCTGCCGGAAGTTCCGGATCCTGATCTGCTGATCCGTACCAGCGGCGAACTCCGTTTGAGCAATTTCCTGCTCTGGGAACTTTCCTATTCGGAAATTTATGTGACAGATACATACTGGCCGGATTTCGATCTGGCCGAGTTGAATAAGGCAATCGATGCCTTTCAAACCAGAAACCGCAGATTCGGAGGACGATAACATGTTTATAAGACGTTTATTCAGCACTATCATACTGCTCGCTCTGTTCGGTGCGGCCATTTTTGCACCGTCTCCTGTGAATAAAATCGTATTTCTGCTGCTGAGCACATTGCTCACGTTTGCCCTGGTGCGGGAAATCTGCGATATCGTCAACAATCTCGGTATGGAAACTTTCAAAAATATATCAGCTTCCCTTTGCATGCTGATCATTTTTCTGATCAACTTCAATTTTTGCCTCATTTTCTCGAATTACCGTCCAAGTATTTCAGGAATTTTATCCGCAATAGGTTATGCCCTTCTGTTCAGTATTGCACTTGGCGGCCCGCTGTTTATCCTTTTTTCCAAAAATTCCGGTGAAAAAATCAAAAAACTGTTCAATTCGATGGGAATTTCTTTTTTCGTCCTCCTTCCTGTTCTGTTTATTATGGGAATTTATCTGATAGGGGATGCGTCTGCGGAACGGAATTCTTCCATTTATAGGTTCAATTATTATTTTCTGATTTTTGTTCTGCTGACCAAGATCGGCGATATCGGAGCTTATGTGGTCGGAACGGTCAGCAACAAGCTGATGAAAGGCGGCAATCACAAGATGGTTCCTTCCATCAGTCCGGGGAAATCCTGGGAAGGAGCCGCGGCCGGTCTGATCATCACTGTCGGGCTGGCTTTGATTTTTCACTGTCTGCTGCCGAAGGCTGTGGTCGTAAGATCCATCCCGGTTGCCGTGATTACCGGCATCCTGATGTTTTTCGGCAGCATGGCCGGTGATTTGATGGAATCCGTGCTCAAACGGGCAGCCAAAGTAAAGGATTCCGGCACCACCATCCCGGGCATCGGCGGTGTTTTCGATCTGGTGGACAGCTTGTTCGTAACTGCTCCCCTCGCCGCTCTGATTTATCTTTTTCTCATCTTTTTCCGTTGAGAGATCATTGTTTTTTCATAAAAACGCTGTATATTGATGACTCCATCATTCAAAGGGAGTTATTGATATGGAAAAAACAGAATTGAGAAGAAACATTTTGCGTCTTCTCGGCGAAAACGGACGTCTGACGGCAGAAGAGATCGCCGAAAGAATCGACGCAGCCGCCGCGGAAGTCGAAAAGGAAATTCGAATTCTGGAAGAGGAAAACGTCATTATCGGTTATCAGGCCATTTTCAATGAAACCGAACTGCCTGAAAATGCCGTGAAAGCCATTATCGAGGTCAAAGTCAAGCCGGAACGGGAAGGCGGTTTTGATAAAATTGCCCGCCGTCTCAGCCGTTTTCCGCAGGTTTCATCCCTTTATCTCATGTCCGGTTCCTACGATCTTCAGCTCGAAATCAAGGGTCGGACCCTCAATGAAGTGGCTTATTTTGTCTCCAGCAAGTTGTCCACAATCGACGGCGTGTTGTCGACATCCACCCATTTTCTCCTGAAAAAATACAAGGAAGCGGGTAAACTGATGGAGGAGGAGGACGATCATGAACGGCTCCAAGTCACACCCTGAAAAACGCCCGCTGGTGGCGCCTCATATCGCTTCGCTTCCCAAGAGCGGCATCCGCGATTTCTTCGACCTGGTCAGCACCATGAAGGATGTGGTTTCGCTCGGGATCGGTGAACCGGATTTCGTTACGCCGTGGAACATCCGCGAAAATGCACTTTATTCCATCGAACGAGGTCATACTCATTATACTTCCAACCTCGGAATGCTGCCGCTGCGCAAGGAGATCTGCAAGTATGTGGAGTCTGATTTCGACGTTCGTTATGACCCAGCCAGCGAATGTATCGTCACGGTCGGAGTCAGCGAGGCGCTGGATCTGGTCATCCGCGCCATTACCAGCCCCGGCGATGAGATCATTTATCATGAACCCTGCTATGTTTCCTACAATGCCGAGGTGAAAATGGCGCACGGTGTGCCGGTGGCGGTGGAGACCCGTGAAGAAAACGATTTTTCGCTCGATCCCGACGATCTGGAAAAGGCCATTACCCCGAAAACCCGGGCGATCCTGCTGAATTTTCCCTGCAATCCCACCGGCGCTACGCTCACCATGGAACAAACCCGCAGGCTGGCTGATATCGCGATCAAACATGATTTGATCGTCCTCGCAGACCATATCTATTCCGAACTTACTTACGGACCCATGACTCCGCCGATCGCCTCCCTGCCCGGCATGAAGGAACGCACCGTTTTCCTGCACGGTTTTTCCAAAGCCTTTGCCATGACCGGTTTCCGGATCGGTTATGCCTGCGGTCCCGCCGAAATCATCGATGCCATGATGAAGATCCATCAGTATTCGATGCTCTGTGCTCCGATCACCGCCCAGGAAGCAGCTCTCGAAGCCCTGCGTTCCGGACGGCCTGATATGGAAGCCATGCGCATGGAATACCGCGACCGCCGCAATGTGATCGTGGAAGGTTTCAATTCCATGGGACTGCATTGTTTCAAGCCGGAAGGTGCATTTTATGTATTCCCGAACATCACTTCCACCGGTCTGAGTTCGATGGAGTTTGCCAGACAGCTCCTGATGAGCAAGAAAGTGGCGGTGGTTCCGGGTTCCGCATTCGGACCCTGCGGCGAAGGTTTTGTCCGCTGTTCATATGCCACATCCATGGAAGGCATCAAGGAAGCTCTGCAGAAAATCGGCGAATTCATCAAAGAATTGCCGAAAACTTGAAATCTGACGGATTTCATTCATAAAAAAGGGGGTAATTTATGAAAAAAAACGTCCTGCTGGTTCTGTTCTGTTTGACGGGAATGCTTTCCGCATCCGTTCCGGAATGGAAATACACGCTCGGTAAAAACGAGATCCGAATCACCGCATCGGTGCCGGGAAATGAGTATCTCTACCGGAAAGAAACTGACGCCAAACTGACGGCTGATGGGGCTTCTGTCAAGCCCGTCACTTTTCCGTCAACTGTGACGAATGAGGACGAATTTTCCGGCAAAACGGAAATTTACCCTGGCGGCAAGATCCTGACCTGGGTTTTCCGTTCCGATGGATGGAAATTCCCGCTGGTGCTGAAAGTTCAGTGGCAGGGCTGCTCCAAAGGGACGAAAGAGGAACCCGGTGTTTGTTTCATGCCCGGTTCCGGCGAGATGGTCATCCGGGAATTCAGGGAAGTCCCCTCCCCGGCGGCAATGGTTTTCGAACCGGAAGCAGAACCGGTTTCCGCTCCTTCTTCGGGGAATTCAGGGAAAGATTTTCCCGCCTTCGAAATACTGCGGACCGAATCCGGTTATCTCGGCGTACCGCAGTTTGTCCAGTTTCTCAAGGGGGATAAGAAGGAATTTTTCCTGAGTTTTACGGGAAAAAGTTTCTGGCTGATCCTGCTGCTGACTTTCCTCGGCGGCATCGCTTTGAATCTGACGCCGTGTGTATTGCCGATGATCCCGGTCAATCTGGCGGTCATCAGTGCCAGGGACGGTTCACGCTGGAGCTGTATGCTGCGCGGTCTGATTTACGGCGCCGGCATTGCGCTGGCTTACGGCATCCTCGGCCTCGTGGTTGTGATGACGGGCAGCAGTTTCGGTGTGATCGATTCCGCCTGGTGGTTCAATGCGCTGGTAGCACTGCTTTTCGTCGGATTGGGACTGTCCATGTTCGATCTTTTCATGCTGGATTTTTCCCGTTTCCGTGCAAAATTGCCAGTCGTGTCCGGTGCCAGATATGCAGGTCTCTTTCTGTTGGGCGTGATTGCCGCATTGTTGGCGGGAGCCTGTGTTGCGCCGGTGGTCGTGGCTGCTCTGCTGCAGGCGGGAAAGATGTATAATTCCGGCGAACCGGCCGGATTGTTTCTGCCGTTTGTCCTGGGATTGGGAATGGCGCTCCCCTGGCCCGTTTTGGCTGGAGGTTTCTCCGTCATGCCGAAGCCCGGAGGCTGGATGAAATATGTCAAATATATATTTGGTGTAATAATTATTGGTCTTGGTTTATATTATGGCTATCTGGCGTATGACATCGGCAGTTCGAAAGCGGGAGATCCGGCAGAAAGCATCGCGCTGCTGAAAGAATCTCTGGCCCGGTCGGCACGGGAAAAGAAGCCCGTCCTGCTGGATTTCCGGGCCGAATGGTGTAAGAACTGCAAAGCCATGGAACAGACCACTTTCAAGGATCCGTCAGTCATTGACGAACTTAAAAACTTCATTTTCGTCAAATTTGACGCAACCGATATCTCCGATCCGGCAATCAGTTCCGTCCTGAAAAAATTCCAGGTTTCCGGCCTTCCGGCCTATCTGATCGTTCAAGGGAAATAATCTCCAGTGACGGATCATTGACGGAATGATGACGGAGCCTTTTCATGACCTTGACGATCGTTTTACCCGCCGTTAGCGAGGTATAAAAATAACGTATGTAATATTTTATAGTCAAAAATATCCGGAATTTTATTCTGTCATAGACAGTATGGCGATACTGCGGTCGTCATTGCCGCGGGGATCTTTCGCCCAGCAGCCCCGGGTCAGATAATCCAGCAGGTCCTGTCTCGTCAGATTCCCGGCAGAACAATCATCGAACATTTTGTTGAAAATCGGACCGGGTGTCATTTCCGCAAGATCGAACATCAGGAATTCCGGACCGTCACTCGTGATCGCAATGCCGTCGATGTCGTCCGAGGCAATCAGCCGGGCATGGTAATCGCGGCGGATCTCAGCCTCGGGCCGGAGAAAACGTGTTTCATTGTCGTATTCCCCTTTGTCCGGCGGAAAGAGCGAATAACAATTCTCTTCACCCTCGCGGATGACGATGGCGCCGTCGCCGACCTGGAAGAAGCCGCAGCGTGCTTTGCCCCAGACAGCAAACGCGATCGTGAAATCGAACTCGGATTCCGGGCACTGATACTGTTCGGCGAGTTCCTTTTTCTGCTGACAGACGGTCCGGATCATCAGATTGCAGAAACGGAGCCAGCGGCGGTCGTTCCAGCGCTCGCAGTCCAGGATGGAATAAAGCAGACCATCCATCACGGCACATTGGCTGCGGAAGGCTTTCACCGCCGCCCGTGCGCCGAAATGGGAATAGCGGGCGCTGCCGCGTCCGTCGCACACGATCAGGCACGGACGCGGCGCAAGCCACACGCCGGACGCATCCTGACAGGGGATCTCCCTGCGGATGTGTCCGTTGCCGGGAACCGATACAGCGAATCCCCGGAACTCGCTCATTTACCTTCCTCCAGCATCGGGGTGCCGGCGAGGTCGGCCCAGGAGTTGACATTGCCCAGGACGACCGCGTCCTGCTGTGCCACGGAACTGGCGGAAACGCTTTTGAGCGAATCGGTCAGCCATTTGAAGAATTCACGGAAGCACAGACCTTTGAGTTTGACCGGGCCCGGATGTTCGGGAAGGATTTGGCGCAGAGTGTCGAAATCGGCCTCATCGCCGATGCCGATGCCGATGTACTGCAGACGTTTTTCTTCGCCCATCTGCTTCATGGACGCGGCGGCGCTTTTCCAGTCGTCATTGGGACATCCATCGGTCATCAGGATGATCCACGGTTTGTAGCTGGAGATGCCTTTCTGCTTGTAGAGACGGCGGCGTGCTTTGAGCTCGGAATCGGCGAGTCTGAGGGCTTCGCCCAGCGGAGTGGAGCCGTTGGCGTCGAGAATCGGCGGATTGTCGTTAACCACGTTCACGGGTGCGAACGGGGCGGCGATTTCGGTATTGCCGCCGAAGGTGATGACTTCGAGTTCCACGCTCATGCTGGCGGTTTCGTCGTCGCTGGTCTCGCGCAGGAACTGGGTGAGCCCTTCCTGGAGTTCGCGTAACGGCGCGCCGGACATGCTGCCGGAGGTGTCCAGCATCAGGATGACGGGGCAGCGGGGAGCGGGGTTGGTGACGTCGAGGGCGGTTTCTTCGGTGTAGTCGTTCATGCGGTTTTGTCCTTTCTTTTTGCTTTGTCGGGCAGGATTGCCCTTTGGTTGGGGTTTTTACTTGAACGCATTACGATGATAAAATTTTCGAGTTCGGATTTGAGTTCGCCGAGCATGGGCCGTTTCAGCGGATCGCTGTGGCCGTCGACAAACATCCGGATGAAAAGGTGTTTCAACCCGGGCGTGAGCCAGCTGACGGATTTGAACCATCCGACCGGAAGGCGGACGCCGCCGCGGCGGGTCAGCGGGCATTTGCCCGATTTGACGTTGTCGACCGGATCGGTCCCGCCGCACTGGGCATAGGGATGGAGTCCGCTCATCAGGATCATGTAGACCACGACGGCGAGGCTGAACCGGACCTGCTCAGGGGTGCGTTCCCGGTTGAAGAGCTCCGGATGGAACAGCAGTTCGGGAGCGGTATATTCCGGGGTGAAGGTGCGGGTGAGGAACGTGTTCTGGTTGTCGCCCGCGCCGGGGATCTGAAAACTGTCGCAGTCGATCAGGCGGACATTTCCGAAGGGATCGATGAGGAAGTTGTCCGGGTTGAAATCGTTGACCAGCACGCGGTGGCGCGCCAGCATCTGGACGGCGTTGACCAGATTCAAAGCGACCCGGGTCACGCTCAGCCGGTCCCAGCCGGGAAAGAAGCGTCTGACCTGACACGGCGCGTAAAGCGCCCGAAGGGTTCGTCCGGAGGTTTTGCGCATCACAAATCCGATAACGTTTTTATTCTGATCGAAAACGGGCATCAGCGGCCAGGCGAGGAATGGGGCGTTGCGGCATTCCACCAGCGCCAGCATCGCATCGAGACGGTCGCGGAAAGCGGCCAGTTTGCGGCTGTCGCGCAGCGTGTCGTCCTTGCAGACTTTGATCAGGAAGGCGGGATTTTTTGCAAAATTATATACCACGCCTTCGCCGCCGTGTGCCAGGACATCCGATTTCCGCAGCGCCAGAGCCGCACCGGTCGGATCATATACCGTGCGGGAACGGTCCGGCGGAGCCTTCGCCAGAGCCAGCCAGTCGGCGCCGACGGGCGGTGCCTTAGGCTTCCTGCGCGGGGCCGGCCGGACTGTCCGCTTCGGTGAAGAGGAAAACAGATGTGACCAGAACAAATTCATTCGGCAGCTTCTTCCTGTTCTTCTTCCGAGTCTTCGGCAGTTTCTTCAGGCAGATCGTAAGTCAGCCACTCGAACGAACCGAATTTCTTTTCGAGCGCATCATCGACTTTCGCAGTATCTTCCACGCCGAGGCATTTCAGGACGAAAGTTTTCGTGGAGGGAAAACGTTCCTCTTCGACGGCGTTCCGGGCGGCAAAATCCACCTCATGGGAACCGACGGCGATACGGTTTTTCCCGGCGACTTTGAGCGTATCCGCATCGTGCATCTGCAGGAAATCTTTCAATTCCATATATTCGGGTTCATTCTCGCCGTTGAGAGAAATGATCTCCGTGCCGGTGAGGATGCCGTAAAACTTTTTCCCGTCCTTACGGCAGTATGCCACGCCGCCGGGGCGCAGATATTTGACCGTTACGGTTTCGCGCAGATCCTCTTTGAGTTCATTCCATGCGTCTTCGATGTCGCTGAACAGCTGTTTGGTCGCATCCGAAAGACAATCCACAAATTCTTCAAAATCACTCATTTTTCTTCCTTTCAAGTTTTTTGCTCAATAATCTCTGAAGTACCACTTCACGAGTATAAGTGCTATAATTCCGAGCAGGATATGCATTTCACACACTCCAGACCGACATTTTGACCATTTTGACCTTGCATTTGGGACAGACCGGCGGCCGGGCGGACCCGAAAAACAGCGGCAGACACGTATGGATCAGAGGATTCGGTCTTTCCGTGGTGGTAGTTTCCTTCCCGCATTTCGGACATTTCCAGTGATGGATCCTGGTCGGCATAGGAACAAATGAACTCATGCGCACACCTCCTGAAGCTGAAAAGCGCAGTCCTGAAGCGCGGACTGAAAATCGCTGATTTTGTCGCTGGTTTCGTAAAGCGCATCCGAGGCACCGGATTTGCAGACTTTCCAGAGCTCATCATTGATGGACAGGTCGGGAACGGCGGGGACGATTTCACTCTTTTCGAGCCGGGCGGCGATTGCGGCGAGATCTTCGTGGAGGGATCTCAGGAAACGCCACTCCAGCTGAAGTTCCTCGATGACCTTGCGTTTGTAAGGGGTCATTTCGCCGGAATCTTCCTTCGCGACGCATTTGATGATTTTTTCCATGATCTCGAAGTCATGTTTCGTGGCGTCGAATCCCAGCGAGACCAGCGCCCACAGTTCCTGGGTGAGGATGTTTTTTTCTTTTTCCGTCATGTGACCTTTCTCCTTTCGATTGCGCCCTGCATCTATTATACGCTGCATGGACTGGTTGTTTATCGTGCGGAACGAAAAAATTTTCATATTTTTTTAAGGGAATATAATTTCATGCCTCTGTCATTTTGCGTCAGGGGATATTCCATAGACCTCAAAAACCGTCCTTTCCGGTGTCTTTCTGATACTGTGCCATGTCGTGCCGGTAGAATCCGAAGATGAGAGCTTCGATCTCACGGTCGAATTCGCCGTTTTCCCGAATATATTTATAGAGCGGCAGAAGGGATTTACAGCAGGTGATCGAATTGAAGAAAACCATTTGGGTGTCCTCAGTCCCGGACTGTTCCTTTTCCCGGAACTCGACCATTTTTTCCTGCCACATCGATCCGGTAATGGAAAATTCCGGAACGGGCTTTACCAGCTGCTTGAGATCGGCATCGGTCGATGCAAAAACTTCGACGGCCAGATGCAGCTGCCGGACCCGCTTGACGATTTCTTCATAGCTGCAGATGATCCGCCACTGAGTCGGGTCGTATTCCGAGGCATTGTATTCGGGACGGTCGACCACTCTCTCCCGGTAAGACTTTTCCTCGCAGTTGATCCGCATATACTCATTATAAATTTCATGCCGGCCGTACCGGAAACTGGTGAGGGCCTGAATCTTGGTTTTGTCGCCCCAGAAAGTGACCGACTGCAGCGAGCCGTCGCCTTTGTTGTGTTGTTGAAAATGGCGGAACCGGGTGTCAAGTGTTTCCATAGCTTCTCCTCCTGCGGGGTTGATGGTGTCAGGGTAATATAAGGGAAGCAGTGCGACATTTTCCGTCATAGCAAAAGGTTTTCGTCCGAATTTTTGCATAAATTCTTACTCATGGCATGATTTTTCATATTCGGCATCATGGGTGACGGGATGCAGAAAACATTTGCCGTAACGTTCGAAAATCCAGACGGGAAAGTTTCCCCAGTCCGCCAGATCCTCGCCGAGACATCCGGAAATGAAATCCTGCCGGCTGTGATAAAGTCCGGAACAGGAATTCGAACGCATGGCCGGTTCCCTGAAAACAACCGCCTTTCCCTGTTGAGCCAAAACACAGGTCTTCCGTTTCCACGGCAGACCGGGATCGGTATCAAGATTATCCGCCGAGATCAGACCATCCCGCCAGGCAATAATGCCGCCGCCGAGGTGGAATCCGAACTGGATCACCTGGTCGAACCATTTGATCAGCGCCCCATACGGGATGGTTTGGATCGGCGTATCGGCCAAATGCCAGACGGCGAACTCGGGATGCTTGTAATTGATTTCCATTTTTCTCCTCTCGGGTTGTTCTGTGCATAGTATAACCCGCACGGTATGACATTTTTTGTCATCCGCGTTTGACATTGTAAAAGATTAGAGGTATATTATCAAAAACGAAAGGGGAGGACCATGCCGATCAACAAAAAACAGCTGCTGCGCATGATCCGGTTTGTGGCGGAAATGCGGAAAAACAACTATCCCAACGCCTCCACGTTCACACGCAAACTCCGGGAGATGGAGCTGGATGAAAACCTCAATATCTCCTGTTCGGAACGCACCATCATGCGCGATCTGGATACGCTCCGGAAGGATTTCGGCGCACCCATCGAATTTTCGCAGGAAAACAACGGATATTTTCTGACCAATACTTGCTGGGAACTGAAAGTCCCGTTCATGGACGATGAGATGGTGATGTCCGCCATGCTGGGAGCTCAACTCGCGGAAAAAATCATGCCGTCGCCAATCAAGGAACAGATCCGGGACGCGGTGGACAATTCCATTGCGGACAACAATTCCGAACTGCTGGACCAGACGTATATCGAAACCTTACTGATCGCCTCCTGCGGCAAGACCACCATTCCGCCGGAGATCTTCGGCACGGTTTTTCAAGCGTGGCGGGAACGGCATGTGCTGCATCTCGTCTACCAGAAAGGCTCCACCGGCGAGGTATCCGAACGGGACTTCGAACCGCATATCGTGGCATATCACAAGGGCAATTGGTATCTCAAAGGAGTGAATCTCGCCGATGATAAAGTGATCGTGCTGGCGATCTTCCGCATCCAGAAGGCGGAAATTACCCGTTTCGAGTTCAAGATCCGCAAAGATATTCTGAAGCAGACGGAGAAAGAAGGTCTGTTCAATTATCCGAAAATCGAAAACATCCGCGTGAAATGCGCGCCTGAAATCGCCTATTATCTTTACGAGCAGCGCAAGGCGAAAAAGCTCGTTATCGCGCCGCAGGAGGATGGATCGCTGATCGTGGTTTTGCCGCCGTCGACGGAAGCGGAAGCGCTCCGCTGGATCCTCGGGGAGGGCGGCAATGTCGAGGTGCTGGAGCCCCAATGGCTGCGGGAAAAAATCTGTAATCTGGCGCAAAAAACCGCGGAAATCAACCGGGTCTGAGATAAAAAAAGTCCCATTCAGATAAATTTTTCCGGAAAAAGCAAAGCGCTGGAGCTTATTATCCGGAAAAAGGAGGATTCGAAATGGGACTTTTTGATATCTGTGGTCCGATTATCGGCGTACCGACTCCCGGTATGATGCCCCGAACGCCCGTTTTGGTAAGAGAACCCCGCAGAATTCCATGGCTGGAAGGCGAACCCGCGCCGGGGACCCCGGTCTACTGCAAACTGGCAGTAGTGGCGGAACATACCGGAATATATATCGGAAACGGTGAGATCGTGCACCTGAACGGCGATGGCGATATAGAAACCGTCTCGCCGCGGAATTTTGTAGCCCGTCTGGATGGTTTAAACCCCGCAGTTTCCATTTATTGTGCCGGCAGAGCGGGAAAAGCTTTGGGGAAAAAGAACATTGCAAACCGGGCAAGATCCATGGTCGGAAGGAGACGCAATTATCACTGGGTCATTGACAACTGTCATCAGTTTACCTGCGGCTGCATTTCCGGCGACTTCGAAAATTCCTGTAATTTCTTCTGGATGGTCAACATGGAGATTCAGGACAGACTGGGCAAATTCACCTGGCTGAAATGGGATTACTGAAAAACCTTCTGTATGACACAAAAAACCGCGGAGATCAACCGGGTCTGACATAAAATGACAGACCCCTGCCGTTATTTTTCCCGGAAATTGCAAAGCTCTGCATCTTATTATCCGAAAAAAGGAGGATTCGAAATGGGACTTTTTGATTTTTTCGATGAGGCAAACGAACAATTCCGCAAAGAGGTTGGAAAAGCCTGGGATGAACTGTGGGACAATAACACATCGGAAGACGATGACGATGCTTCCGATGATGACAGCAATTCGATCAGTCTCGGGAGTATTTTCCGGGGGCCGGGATTTCCCGTGCCGGATGGTCCGCGTGGACCGAATCCCCTCGATACTCTTGATGAAATAAGAAGAAAACTCGAACTGGATAATCCGATTCAGAAAGTCTTTCGAACCTGTTCCGAACCCGCACCCGGTACGCCGGTATATTGCAATCTGGCTGTGGTGGTGGAACACACGGGGATCTATATCGGAGACGATGAAATCGTCCACCTGAGCGGCGACGGCAATATTGAGATCGTATCACCGCAGGATTTTGTTGCACGGCTGGATGGCGACAATCCCGCGGAAGCCATTTTTTACGCGGCAAAATCCGATGGGACACCGCTCTGCAGAAAGAGCATTGCGAACCGGGCCAGATCCATGGCCGGCAGCAGAAGGAATTATAATGTTTTCTTTGACAACTGCCACCAGTTTACCTGCGGATGTATCACCGGAGAGTTCGATAATCCCTGCAAGTTGTTCGGAATGCTTGAAACCATGATCAAGTATAAACTCGGATCTCTGACCTGGGTAAAATGGGATTACTGAATTTCATTTTCCAATCCGAAAAAACAAGATAATCCGTCGGAGATCAACCGGGTCTGACACAAAATGACAGACCCCTGCCGTTAATTTTCCCTCCGTTCGCAAAGACGCGAACGAAGATCAAAACCCAATGGAGGGAAAAATGGCATTTTTAGACAATCTGAAGGAGAAAGCCGCCCAGGCTGCCGAAGCGGCCAAACAGACCGCACAGAACATCAGCGAAAAACGCGCTGAAAAGAAGGAAGCCGACCAGCAGCAGAAACAGCAGGTCATCGAAAAGGCGCTCGCCGATGCCGCCCGCAACGCTTTGACGTTCGAAATCATCAAAAAAGAAGACATGCAGTTTGTCCATGTGAAAATGGATGACACCGCATTGCAGACGGAAGCCGGAGCGATGTATTATTACAAGGGGAACATCTCCATGGATTCCTCATCGGGCCCGGGGATCGGAGCAGCGCTGCTGACCGGGGAATCGGTCCGGCGTCCGATCTATTCCGGCACCGGGGAACTCGTGCTGGAACCGACCTACGGACAATATACGGTTTTCGACGTCGACAACCAGGACTGGCTCATCAATCACGGCAGATATTATGCCTCCGAACTCAGTGTGGTGCTGGGAATCCGGAAGAACAGTCTGGGAACGGGTCTGCTCTCCGGACACGGACTTTATCAGACTACGGTTTCGGGGAAGGGACGCGTAATTCTGGAATCCGACGGGCCGCTCGAAAAGATCGAACTGAACAACGAAAAACTGGTCGTGGACGGGAATTTCGCGATCATCTGGTCGGCCTCGCTGGATTTCAAGGTGGAGAAAGCGACCCGGGGACTCTTTGCTTCGGTGCTTTCCGGCGAAGGACTGGTCAACACTTATACGGGAACCGGAACCGTTTATCTGTGTCCGGCCTCGACCAAGCTGAAATACCTCGAAACGAAGATCTGCAAAGGGTTCGAAAGCGTGCTCGAAAAGTGTAAGAAATAACCGGAACCATACCTGTTATTCAAGCCGGAAGCGGAACGACATCTGTTTCCGGCTTTTTAAGCTTCAGGCACGGTCAGCAGCTGAATCTCGGCCGGGGTGAGTTCGCGCATTTCGCCGGGCTTGAGCGAGTCGTCCAGAGCCAGGGCTCCGATTTTTACCCGCTTGAGGTAAACCACCTCTTTGCCGACTTTCTGGCACATTCTTTTGACCTGATGAAATTTTCCTTCGGCGATTTCGATAAACACCTTAGACGGATCGGCGGTGATTTCCAGCACCGCCGGCCGCGCGGTAAAATCCTGAAACTCCATGCCCGCGCGGAAAGATTCGATATCTTCGGGAACCGCCGGACGGTCCAGCTCGGCATAATAGCGTTTCATGATTTTTTTCTTCGGCGACATCAGGGCATGATCGAACTGACCGTCGTTGGTAAGCAGGAGCAGTCCTTCGGTATCCTTGTCGAGACGTCCGACGGGAAACACTTCGAAATGTTTCCATTCTTCCGGGACCAGATCGACGACCACGGGATCGTGTTTATCCTCGACGGCGCTCAGGTATCCGGCGGGTTTATTGAGCATGAGATAGATAAATTTCCGATAAGGGATGAGTTTTCCGTTGAGGCGGATTTCATCGGATTCGCGGACCTGAAAATCTGCCGTCGGCGCCACGGTGCCGTTGACGGTTACCGCGCGGTAACGGATCAGTTTTCTGATTTCGCTGCGGCTGTAGGCCGCGGCATCCGAAATGAATTTATCCAGTCTCATGTCAAAGCTCCCTGCTGCCGGATGAAATATATTCCGGAAGCGGCAGAAAAGCAAGCAGGGAAATCAAAAAAGCACTTTCGAACAGAGAGACCATGTCTATCCGGTCTGATTTGTCGTTTTTTCCGGGATTTGGCGGTAAAAGCGGCGGGATTCTCTCTATAAAGTACTAGAATATTTATTTTTTCCCTTGCAAACAGAGCAAAGTTGTGATAAATTATCGGATATAAAAGAGTGTTTCGAAATTATATCCGATATTCAGGTGTGGTGTGTTTTTTTCTGAACTGACGAAAAAAAGCAAATTGATACTGATGCTTCTGGTGACAGCGTCGGGGGGATTGCTGTCTCTGCAGGGCGCGGCGATCGGAGGAACCGGCGGCATAACCGGTCTGGGCGGTGTAAACAACCTGAAAGATACTTTCCAGATGCCTCAAATCGGTTCGCTGACCCGGGAAGATATCGATATGAGTGCGGACACGTATGAATACGTCGGTTCGAATCTGATTGCCCGGGGTCATGCCGTGATCAAAGTGAAAAACCTTCAGGTCACCGCGGATGCCATCACGGTCAATCTGCTTTCCAAAGACCTGGAGGCGGCCGGGAATGTTGCCTTTGCGACGCAGGTATCTGAACAACGGAATCTGACCCCGGAAGAATACGAAAAACTGCTGGAACAGCCGGTATACAAAGTTATAGCGGAGGGGATCAATACCAGTCCGGACGGAAATCAGACGATTCGTGCGACCGTGATATCGAACTGTGCGTATTTGTCGGCAGAGCGGGCTTCGGGCAGCCTGGAAACCGGAGCATTCCAGTTCCGGAATTTCTTTATCAAAGCCGGGTATATGTATTTCCGCGGTTTTCTGGCGGAACGTTATCCTAATGGAACCGTCAAAATGTTCGACGCGCGGATGACGACCTGCGAATATGAGATGGATTCGAATGCCCATTACGGGATCAAATCTTCGGTTATGACATTGAAACCGCGGGAAGCGAACCGAAGCCTTCATAATTACAATCCGGACCAGGGCGAACACAGTCTGCTGATGCTGAGCGATTTCATCAACGTGTGGAATGTTCCGGTTTTCTGGCTGCCGGCCCTCTATAAACCGGCAGATTCCAACTCTTTCGGTATTCGGTTCGAATTCGGTAAAGATTCGGATTGGGGATATTATCTGAGGACCCTCAAAGAATTCGACATTATCGAAGAACCGGCGGTGATCCGGGCGGGCCTGATGGTGGATTATTATTCTGACCGCGGACTGGGGCTGGGCGCCTCGGTCGATATTCTGACCGCCAATTCGAAAACGGAATTTTTTGCCTATTACTTGCGGGACCGCAACCCCTACAATTACTGGAATGATGACTGGAATAAGGTGGAGGCGGGCTGGACCCGCAAGGAATGGTATTCGCAATACGGACGATATGAATTGCCGAATGACCGGTATGAATTCCGGCTGGCGAATTTGACTCATCTGACGCCGCACCTTGATTTTCGCGGTGTGGTGGACGTGATCAGCGATTTCAATTTCCTCGAAGATTTCTTCGAACACCGTTACAATGAGAATGTGCAGCCGCCGTCTTATGCCGCGGTGGAATATCAGGGCGAACGTTTTTCCGCCACGCTGCAGACAACGTTCCGGGTCAATGATTTCTACACCACAGTGGAACGGCTGCCTGAACTGCGGTTTGATTTTTTCCGCCAGGAGCTCTTCAAAAATATCTATTATCAGGGTGAAACTTCGGCCGGATACTACCGGACGCGGTGGCGGGAATATGATTTCCCGCGCGGCATGAATCCCAACCTGAATATTTACAGCATCCTGGCAAAAGAAAATCAGACCTATCGGTGGAATGAAATCGTCCAGCGCTGCGGACCTACGAACAAATACGGGGCTTCCAAATATCTGAAGGAAGTCGATCCGGACGCTTTTTCCGGCTATTTCAACGACCCGAAAGATTATGAATCCTATCGTTTTGATACCCTTCATGCCTTGTATTATCCGTTTCAGCTCTTCGGTTTTCTGAACTTGATCCCGCGTGCAGTGGGACGGTTCACCGCTTATTCGAAATCCTCGAAAAAAGCTATGTCCGTAGAGGATCTCTATACGATGTATGCTGTGGATGAAAAATACCGCTGGCCCGATTATCTGCTGAAAGTGGAAAACTATGATGACAAAGGCGGTGCCCGCTACCGGTTTGCTGTGGAATTGGGATTGGAAGGAAATGTTAAATTTTCCCGTGCCTGGCAGACCCCGCGGAACGCCTTCTGGCAGATCGACGGACTCCGCCATGTGGCTGTGCCTTATTTCAATCTGGTTTATATTCCGAAACCCACTGAAGATTATCAGCACCTTTATTATTTCGATGAAGTCGACCAGATTGAAAAAACGGCATTTGTCCGGCTTGGTATTCAAAATCGTCTGCAAACCCGCCGGAATGAACGGCTTTATCAATGGATTTCCATGGAAAATTACTGGGATTTCCATTTCGAAAAGACCGACAATTTCAATCATATCGGAGATTTGGGGACGATTCTGAGTTTCACGCCGACTGACAAACTGTCCTTTTTTACCGAACTGCTTCTGGATGTGGGCAACAATAATGATCATGATTATGAGGTCTACCGGGGTAAAAAGAATGTGGGCCGGCCTGGTTTGAGCTGGAATTTGATCAACAAGTTCAATGCCGGTTTCAATTACAAGTTCGCCACGGACTGGAATCTTACTATCCGGTATAACTATTCCGATGCGTATGCTCAGCGGACGGTGTATTCCATGGGCAGCACTCTGGCTATGATCAATGCCACAACTGCTTTCAAAAGTTTTGTCTCCAGGGAACAGACTGTAAGCGCCAGCCTGGCTTTCCCCACCTTCGACAAACGGCTTAAGGGCCGGATTTACGCTTCTTACGACATCGATGAAGACCTGATCGACGGTCTGGGTGTCATATTCCGCCGGGATTTCCACTGCTGGTATCTGATTCTGGCGACAGGTATTTCCAATGACCGGGAATATTCCAGTTCGAAGAAGCGCTGGCGCAAGGAATGGAATCCCTACGTTTCTGTTACGGTCGGCATTTCCGCCATGCCTGCCCTGGCTTATACCGCCAAGTATGAGAGATCCATTTACGACTAAGCCGGTCTCTTTTACCGGTTGACCTGTCCGAATCTGATGCAATCCGTTTCCCGCGAGATCATCTTCGTGATGCCTGATTGTGTCTTTTATGTGTGACAAATTGACACACTTGAAATGCTCTTTCTCCTTGAAATTCCATCATGGCATAAAAATTGCTCAATGAAAGTTGAAAGTGTCAAAAATAAAAAAAGGAGAAATGACTATGGACATGGAAAAACTCACCAACAAGTCCCGTGAGGCAATGCTGAAAGCCCAGGAAACGGCATTGGAATTCGGTCATCAGGAAATCCGGCCGGAGCACTTGCTTTATGCGCTGCTGAATCAGGAGCAGGGGCTCATTCCATCCCTGCTGAAAAAAATGAATGTCGATCTGAACCTGACTCTGGAAAAGACCGGGCAGGCTTTGCGTTCGATCCCTGCGGTTTCCGGTCCCGGAGCGGGCCAGGCTTACCCTGCGCGCGACTTCAGCAAACTGCTGGTCACCGCCAAGAACAAAGCCGAAGAGATGAAGGATGAATACATCAGCGTGGAACATCTTTTTCTGGCGATGCTGGAAGAAGGCGGTCCCTGCGGCAAAGTGCTGGCAGACTGCGGCTGCACCAAAGAAAAAACGCTGATGGCCCTGAAGGAAGTCCGTGGAAATCAGCGGGTTACCAGCGAAGACCCCGAATCCTCTTTTGAGGCGCTGGAAAAGTATGGACGCGACCTGACGGAAGCTGCCCGGAAAGAGAAACTCGATCCGGTGATCGGGCGCGACGATGAGATTCGGCGGACGACCCAGATCCTTGCCCGCCGCACCAAAAACAATCCGGTGCTGATCGGCGAACCCGGTGTGGGGAAAACCGCTATTGTCGAAGGACTTGCCGTTCGGATCGTGCGCGGGGATGTGCCCGAAAATCTGAAGAACAAGCGGATCATTGCCCTGGACATGGGGGCTTTGATCGCCGGTGCCAAATACCGCGGCGAATTCGAGGAACGGCTGAAAGCCGTCCTGAAAGAAGTTTCCAGCGCCAACGGCAGCATCATCCTGTTCATCGATGAACTGCACACCGTAGTCGGCGCGGGCGCTTCGGAAGGCTCCATGGATGCCGGCAATCTGCTCAAGCCCATGCTGGCCCGCGGCGAACTGCACTGCATCGGGGCCACTACGCTGGACGAATATCGCAAATATATCGAAAAAGACGCTGCGCTGGAACGCCGTTTTCAGTCCGTCATGGTTGCGGAACCCAGTCTGGAAGATACCATTTCCATTCTGCGCGGACTCAAGGAACGCTATGAACTCCATCACGGCGTGAAGATCCGTGACGGGGCGCTGGTGGCCGCGGCGACTCTTTCCACTAAATATATTACGGAACGTTTCCTGCCGGACAAGGCGATCGACCTGGTGGATGAAGCCGCTGCCAAGCTGCGGACCGAAATCGACTCCTGCCCCGTCGAAATTGACGAACTGGAACGTCATGCCATGCGTCTGGAGATCGAACTGGCCGCCTTGAAAAAGGAAAAGGATGCCGCCAGCAAGGAACGGATGGAGGTCATCGCGTCAGAACTCGCTGAATACAAGGAAAAAGCGAAAACTCTGCGCGCCCAATGGGAAGCCGAAAAACAGAGCATCGGCCAGTTGCGGACCTTGCGGGAAAGTCTGGAGATCGCCAAGGCCAATCTGGCCAAAGCCGAACGCGAATATGATCTGGAAAAAGCCGCGGAACTCCGTCACGGCACGATTCCCGGTATCGAAAAACAGATCGCCGCGGCGGAAAAGAAGATCAAAGAGCACAGTTCCAGCGGTACCCGGCTGCTGAAAGAAGATGTTGATGAAGAAGACATTGCACAGATCGTCAGCCGCTGGACCCGGATTCCCGTCAGCAAACTGGTCCGGACCGAAAGGGAAAAACTGCTCCATCTGGCGGAAAAACTTCATCAGCGGGTCATCGGTCAGGACGAAGCTGTGGAGGCGGTGTCGGATGCCGTGCTCCGCGCCCGGGCCGGACTGAAGGACCAGCGCCGTCCGACTGCTTCCTTTATCTTCCTCGGACCGACCGGTGTCGGCAAGACCGAACTGGCAAAAGCCCTTGCCGATGAACTGTTTGACGATGAAAACGCCATCATTCGGAGCGAAATGAGGGAATATATGGAAAAGCACAGCGTGTCGCGACTGATCGGCGCCCCTCCAGGATACGTCGGATTTGACGAAGGCGGCCAGCTGACAGAAGCCGTCAGACGCCGTCCCTATTCCGTCATTCTGTTTGACGAAATTGAAAAAGCCCACCATGACGTGTTCAATATCTTCCTCCAGATTCTGGATGACGGACAATTGACGGATTCCCATGGACGGACCGTCAATTTCAAAAACACGATCATCATCATGACGTCAAATATCGGCAGCGACATGCTCCTGGAGGAGATCCGGTCCAAAGCCGATCCGGAACGTCTGCGCGACGATCTGATGGGGCGTTTGCGGGAACATTTCAAACCGGAGTTTCTGAACCGTGTGGACGGGATCCTGGTGTTCCATTCTCTGCAGAAGGAACAGATTATCTGGATTCTGGATATCCAGCTGAAAGATCTGGCCCGCCGGCTGGCGGAACAGAAAGTGACGCTGGAAGTGACGGATGCCGCACGTTCCCTGATGGCCGAGGAAG
>JAZUCR010000696.1:0-7400 GCA_045639225.1 Victivallales bacterium | reverse complement strand
TATATGAGGAAACCGATATGGATGGAATCCAGTATGACGGTTTTTATGCCCGTCTGAGCGGAGACAGTCCGGTAGTGGCTACGGCGATCCATGCCGGGAGCCGGATCCGGAAAGAATTGCAGCCGTATCTGCTGGCGGATGATTATCTGCGGCGGTCCGAAGAAGATTACGGAACCTCGCTCCTGATCGAAACCTGTCCGGATATCGTGATCGCCGATGATTCCCGGGCGGAATACGATCTCAACCGCGCCCGCGATATCACCCTGCCGCTGACTGCGGAACGGTTCTGGGGCATTCAGATCTACAAGGAACCGCCGCCGGACGATATCAACCGTCGCACGCTGGAAAAATACGACCGTTTCCACCGTTTCATGGCGGATTACACGCACCGGATGGCGGAAAAATTCGGCTGCTGCTATCTGTTCGACATCCATTCGTTCAATCCTTCGCGTCAAGTGGAAAAAGGGCTGGATCCGGTGCCGCTGTTCTGTGTGGGAACGCGCAATGTGCTGCCGCAGTATCGGGACCGTGCCGATGAACTGATTGAAAAGATCCGTGCCATTGAGGTTCCCGGTCTGGTCAATCATACCCGGGAAAATCAGCCGTTCGGCGGCGGCCTGTTCGGCCGGAAACTGGTGGAAAACGACAGCCGGGTCTGCTCTTTTTCCATCGAAGTGGCGAAATTTTATATGGACGAGAAAACCCAGCTGATCGACTTCGGCATCCTGCAGAGCATCGGCCGGGGACTGAGCAGAATAATCAAGGAGTGGAAATAAGATGAAACAGGTTGTTTTGGTGACCGGTGAAGCCGGCGATGCCCAGGGATGGGGAAACATGCATGTGACGGAAGCGGTCCGGGATGCCATTCTGGCGTCCGGGGTCGGCTGCCGCATCGTCTGTGCGGAAAATCCCGAGGAATTGAAAAAAGGACTGGCGGAAGGACCGTGCGATCTGGTCTGGAGTTCGCTGTATTTCTTTTCCGCCCGGGCGGATATCATCGGCGCCGCCGGCGAAGACATCGTCTGGGTCGCCGATCTGCTGGATGAATGGAAGATCCCCTATGTCGGTCCTTCTGCGCAGACCATGAAAAATCTGATCGGGAAATTCACGACCCACGAGATCCTGAGCAAGGCGGGAGTCCGCGTCCCGAAACATGTGCTTTGTCCGCCGCACCGCGCGGAAGATATCGATTTCTTCCCGGCGTTCGTCAAGCCCAACGGCGAATCGCGGTCCATCGGCATCAGCGACAAGAGTGTGGCGGAGACTCCCGAAGCGCTGGCCGCCCAGATCGCGTTTATTCAGAAAGAACTCGGACAGGAAGCCCTGATCGAAGAATATCTGCCCGGCCGCGAATACACCGTCATGGTGATCGGCAACGGCAAATATCAGGAGATCCTGCCCGGTCTGGTCAGCGTCGATCCCTCTTTATACGGCAAATATCCGATCCTGCGCAGCGATCTGCGGGGCGTTGGAGTGACCAAGATCTCCATCCCGAAAGATCATTACGATGAAGCGGTGGAACTGGCCCGGCAGGCATCGGAGGCCCTGAACTGCCGCGACCATATCCGCATCGACATGCGGGAAGGCCGCGACGGGAAACTGCGCATCATGGAAGTCAACGGGATTCCCGGACTGAAACCGGTCCGCAGCTGGAGTCCGCAGATCTTTGCGCTGTATCATCCGGACGGGGATCCGTATCAGGGGCTGATCTCCACGATCATCCGCGCCGCGCTGTCGTGCTGATCCCGTCCGTTTTTCGGGTAAACCTCAGCTGTTTGAATAAAAAACCGATGATTTTTATCGTCGCGGACACTATTTTGACTTGCATTTTGCCGGAAGTGAATTAATTTACAGCATGGCAATGTGTATATGCAGGATATAGAATTAAAAATTGGAGCGTATTTATGTTGAGATTGCTGCTGGTTTTAACGGGTGTTGCGGGTATTCTGGTATTTACCGGATGCCAGACCGAAGAAGATTACCGGAACGAGCGGGCGGAAAAAGCCGTCCGTTATTTCGAACGTTCCCAGCTCCGGAAAATGGTTCCGGACCAGAAGCTGACCCTGGCCGAATGCATTGCGATCGGGCTGAAACATAACCTGGATCTGAAAGTCAAACAGCAGGAAGAAGATATAGCGGCCGAACTGCGGACTGCAGAACTGCTCGGAATGCTGCCCGAACTCAATATCAACGACGGTTTTTCCGGTCGGACCAACATCCCTGCGTCCAGCAGCAAAGCGTATGACTCCGACGGCGCGACTTACGGCGCCAGCCAGAATCAGGATCAGGTCATCAATACTTTCAATATCGATCTGGCATTGAGTGTGATGGATTTCGGATTGGCTTTCTTCAATTCCCAGCAGGCACACGACCGGGTGCTCCTCCGGAAACAGCGGACCGAACGCATGGCTCAGAATCTTACGCTGGATATCATCAATGCCTACTGCCGCGTGGCCGCCGCACAGAACGCCTTGAATATCACCGCCCATATGCTGAATCTTTGCCGCGAACGCCATACGACTATCAGCAATCTTCGCAAAAACAATAAAATCACCCCTTTCCGCGCTTTCGAAGAGATCCGCCGGTTCAATGAAATGGAACGCCGGCAGACTTCCTACGAACAGGAATATCAGAACGCCTGTGTCGAGCTTCGCGCCCTGCTTGGGTTCTATCCTTCCGCCGAGATCAAGGTCGATGATTCCTTCCTGGACAAGATGCCGTCCGATGAGGTCCTGCCCGCGCTGGATGTGATGGAACAGATCGCTCTGATCCGCCGGCCCGAACTGCAGGAAACCGAAATCCAGCGCCATATCAGCCTGATCGAATGCCGGAAAGCCATCCTCACCATGTTCCCCAATGCCCGGATTTTCCTGGATTTCAATAACGTTAACAACTCTTTCCTGTATAATCAGAACTGGTGGGAAATGGGCGTCGCCGCAGCTTTCAACCTGCTGAAACTCCCGCAGAAAGTCGCTCAGACCATGGCTTATTACCGGCAGGCTGATGCCGAAACCATGCGCACCTTCGGACAGTCCATTGCCGTGATTTCCCAGGTCCGTATTTCTCATGCCAACATCATGGCAAATAAGGATATTTATTCCCGGGCCGAGAAATCTTTCCAGAATTATGACAAAACGCTGAAAGCCGCCCAGAATAACCAGAAGGCCGTGGTCAGTGATCTTTCCCAGCTGGAAATCGATCACATGGTTCTGACCACTGCCGAGGCAAAAATCGAACGGACTTTCGCTCTCGCCGATTATTATATCTCGTTTTACCGCCTGATGAATTCCATGGGAATGCGCGAATATAAATTGGAAAAATTCAGTTCCCTTCCCGCCGATCTGGAAGCCGCGCAGAAAGAGGCCGGGGTCTTGCTCCAGGAAAAGCCGCAGGCTAAGCCTCAGGAAAAGCCCCAGGCCAAGCCTCAGGAAAAGCCCCAGGCTAAGCCTCAGAAAAAGGTAAAATAATCCTTAGCCCGTGAATCGCCCGGCAAGACCGGCCGAATAGCCAGGATACGTGCTCTCCCGGTATTCCGTGCCGCTGTGCCGGTTTCCGTGCCGTATCATGGTTCATTCCTGAGACGTCTGCGCTTATCCCCCATCGGTTTTTTTGCCATAATTTTTTCCCCTGCCTCATTTGAAAAATCCTGAAAACGGCGTATGTTACCTGATGGATTTATCAGGAGAAACGATGATGGAAAAAATAGCAGTGATCGGACTGGGAATGCTCGGCTGCAGTCTCTGTGCTTCCCTGGAGGGAACTTGTGTCCGGCTGGGCTGGAGCAGACGGCCCGAAGTCAGTAAATGGGCCCGGGAGACCGGCTTGATCGAAGAAGACTGTTCCAGCGTGGAAGATGCTCTGGCAAAAGCCGATCTGGCTGTTCTCTGTCTGCCTGTCCCCGTGATCATGGAATATCTCGGCCGCTATGCCGAATTGATGAAGAAGACCCTGGTGACCGATATCGGCAGTGTCAAAGGCTGCATCGAAAAAGCCGCCGTGGAAAACGGGGTTCGGTTTGTCGGCAGCCATCCGATGGCAGGGACTGAAAAATCCGGACCGGAATCGCTGGTTCGCGGGATTTATGCCGGAGCGACAGTGTTCATCGTCCCGCCGCCGGGCGCCTCGGAAGCCGATATCCGGCAGGTCGAATCCCTTTGGGATAAAGTCAAAAGCAAGACCCGGAGACTGAATGCGAAGGAGCATGACTGGCTGGTGGCCAATACCAGTCATGTGCCGCATGTGGTTTCCTGCGCCCTGGCTTTGAGCGTGCTGGATGTCCCCGTTGCCGACCGCGATCAGCGGTTCGCCGGCTGTGCTTCCGGTTTTCGCGATACCGTCCGAGTTGCCGCCTCGTCTCCGAAAATGTGGAAAGAGATTCTATCCCACAATCAGGCCGCCGTCCTTGAGGCAATGGATTTTTATGAGCGGCGCTGTTCCGAACTGAAAAAGTTGATCGCCGCCGGGGATTTCGACGGTTTCGAACGCGAATTCGCCAAAGGGAAAGAGCTGATCGAACTCTGGCGCAGCACCTTGGTCAAGTCCGGCAAAAAATAAGGTTTTTTTATCCGTTCTTCCCTGCCTGGGTTTGAAAATTGGTTTCCTTTATGCTATATTATTATGATAAAAAAATTTAATGGAATTTTGGCTTGACTGAAAGGATTGGCAATGAAACTGAATTTTGGCGGCAAAAAGAATTCTTCCGATATGCTGGTGCTTTACATTACGGTCGGGATCGTATTCGTCCTGATCATGGTTATGAATATTTATGCCTTCTCGATGATCCGGTCGATGGGTTCGCATTACACTTCATTCGGTGAGATCGGCAAAGAATTGCGCCATGAACTCGATTCGGCCGAAAACAGCTTGAGTGACATCATTCTGAAAGGCAAAAGCTTCGACCTGCAGAAACATGTTTATTCCCACTTGGGAAAAGCCCGGACCAAAGCGGCCTCGCTGGCGAAAATCTCCAATTTGAAGATCGAGGACAATGTCAAACAGTTGGAGGGTCTCGCCTCGGAGGCATATTCGGAAAAAAATCCCGTCAAGAAAAAACAGGTAATGGACCAGTTTTCGCGGAATGTCAAAAACATGATCAGCCGCCTGGAAGCTTCCGATGAAGAACGCAACGCTCTGATTCAAAATGAAACCCATATCATCGGATATATTTACATCATTCTGATCATCGGCAACTTCCTGGCTTTCGCCGGTATCTTTTTTGTGATTTTCGTTAATGAACGCGCTATCAAAACCAAAGAGACCAAGCTCAATTCGGTCAATGCCAATTTCCATGCCGTCATGCAGGGACTGGATTCCGTCCTGATCACTTTCGACAGTGCCGGGGTCGTCCAGACCTGGAACGGAAATGCCGAACGGTATTTCGATCTGAAGAGTGAGGAAGCTGTCGGCAAAAATATTTATGATCTGGTGCCTTCGTTCAAAGCGCTCAAAGCCTTTTTCGACAAGGTCATTTATTCCCAGCAGCGCCATTATAATTTCCACGAACACATGCATGTCAACAAAGGGCCTCTGCGGGTCGTCGATATGCTGTGCGTTCCGCTGATCTCCGGAAAAGGCAAAAACGCTCAGAAGGCTTTGCTGGTCAAAATCGATGATGTGACCACCTTCGTTACGGACGAGGCCCAGCAGGTCCGCGTTCGCGGTGCCCAGCTGATCGCCACCGGTATGGACCTGGTCATGCGTGAATCCGTCACTCTCCAGCAGCAGGCCGAAGGCATTATCAATGCCGTCAACGAGATTTCCGAATCCCACGGTGTTTCCGCCGAGATCACTCCGTATACCTCATATCTGAGCAGCACCATGTCCGAATGGACTGCTCTGCCTCAGAAATATGTTTCCACCCTGGCTCAGCGTCAATTCAACAATATCCAGCTCGACCTCAATGAATTGATCATGTATACCCTCCGGATTTGTCTGAAAACTTTCGATCCCAGCATCAACGTGGAAGTTTCCCAGAATGAATCCAAATCCTGGATCATGGCCGACCCCGCCGCCTTGTCACGCGCCATGTTCTGTCTTCTGAACAATGCTGCCGAAGCTCTTACTGAAATGAAGCCCGAAGGCGCCGAACCCGGCGGCATCATTTCCGTTTCCGTCGAAAAGATTTCCGGTGAGACGCTCGTCTGCGACCGTATCATGCGCTTCCGTCATGCCGTCAAAGAACCCCCGTACTGGGTGATCATGATCTCCGATAACGGCGTCGGCATCCCGGCTGAAGTTCAGCCCAGCATTTACGACCTCTTCTTCACGACCAAGGATCCCGAAAAACACAAAGGCCTCGGTCTCAGCGTGGTCGCCAGCATCATCAACGGTCTCGGCGGTTATTTCGATGTCAATTCCAGACCCGGAAACGGCACCGTCTTCAAGATCTACCTGCCGGAAATGCCCGGCGCCTCCGAGGAAGCCGAGTCCGAACAGACCTCCAATCTTACCGGCGATGATTCCAATATCGTTTACGGTCAGGGCAACATCCTCCTGGTCAGCGATGATATCTTCCTGAGCGAGATCACCGCCCGCCTGATGGAAAAATTCGGTTACAGCGTGATCTCCTGCGATAACGGTTACAAGGCTCTGAATGTTTATGCCCAGTCTCTCAATACCGGCGATCCGGTCATCCATTGCGTGGTCGGCAACCTCAGCGGTTTCTTCCGCAATACCGATCTGGTCAACGGTCTCAAACAGATGAATCCCGACTGCAACATTGCAATCCTGGTCGATTCCGAAGGCGATGAGGAAGTCGGTCCGCTTCGTGAACTCGGCGTGAACGACTTCATCAAGAAACCCTACTCCATGCCGGACTTCTCGAAGGTCCTGGCTCAATACGCAGTCTCCGAACCGGAACAGCAGAGCTGAGTTTCCCTTTCCGGCAATGGATGGTTCCGCAGGAGCCCGTCAGCGATGAACAGCTCGGATTTAACGGACTCTTCCCTCTGCCGGAAAGCCGAACAGCTTTTCCGCCAACTGCTGCTGCGTGACCGGGTCCGCGTTGCCTCCCGCGTAAAAGCCGCCGCGTCCCTCGAACCTTCCGAGCTGGAAAAATTCTGCGCTTATCTGGAAAATCTTTCCGCCCATGCGCTGACCCGGTTCGCCGAACGCCTGAATACTGATACCGATCCCGAACTCCCGATCGCCGCGAAGCGCGCCGAGATCGCGCAGGCTCTTAAAGACCATCCCGCCGTGATTGTCTGCGGCGCCACCGGTTCCGGAAAAACGACTCAGCTGCCCAAAATTGCCTTGTCCGCCGGATTCGGACGCTATGGCCGTATCGGCTGCACCCAGCCGCGCCGGATCGCTGCTTCATCGCTCGCCCGCCGTCTCGCTGCCGAAACAGGCTGCGAATGCGGACGGGAAGTCGGCTACAAAGTGCGTTTCGACGACCATAC
>JAZUCR010000695.1:0-2349 GCA_045639225.1 Victivallales bacterium | reverse complement strand
GTGCGCCCTGCCGGGCGCACCATGAAAAAAACCGGACCTGGAAGAAAATATTCCAAACCCGGTTTTATATTCTGCAGCAAAACTTATTTCAGGCTGATTTTCCGTCTGGACCGGGCGGAACGCTCTTCCGCTGCGGCGATCCGGATCGAATCGCGCGTGCTGCTCGGGAGACACTGCTCCGGCTCACGGTTTTTCACGATGCACTCGGCGAAATAGGCGATCTCGTTGAAATAAGGATCACTGTTCTTTTCGAACTTGATCTCTTCGGGCTCGGCCTTGTCGAGCTTGTAGACGTTGATCTGCTTGAATCCTTTGGACTCGACCGTAGCTTTCTGGAACACGGCGATGATGGAGCAGTACCAGGAACCTTTGCACCAGCTGCCTTCGGAATTGACCACCGGACCGTTCCGCTTGTAAATGTAAGCAGTCATCAGGTCGTCGATGCCGCCGGTGTCACGCATGATCCCATAGGTCTGGACCGCCTGCGGAACCCCGAAAAGATAGTTTACATAATCCGTATCATGCAGATGCAGGTCGAGCAGCGCGCCGCCGCTCTTCTTGGGATCGCGGTACCATTTCTGAACCGGCAGGACGCCGTTGCGGCGCATGTCCAGACGCAGCAGACGGCCGTATTTGCCGGTATCGACAAACTCTTTGAGCTTGTTCAGGTTCGGCGCAAAACGGAGACATTGTGCGATCATGAGCTTGCGGTTGGTCTCGCGGGCGACCCGGATCATGCGGTCGGCCTGCTGCACGGTGCGCGCCATCGGCTTTTCGCACAGCACATGATAACCGTCCTTCATGGCGCGGACCGCGTATTCGGCATGGAGATAACACGGCAGACAGATGTCCAGCATATCGAACTGGATCTTGGAAGTCATTTCCTCGTAGGAACTGAATTTGGCGATCTTGCTCAGGTCGGTCCGGCCGCTCTCTCCGAGGTTGATCGCCTCTTTTTCCTGCTCGAGTTTCTTTTTGTCGATATCGCAGATCGCGACCAGTTCCACATTTTTCTGTTTCGCATAGCAGGAGGCATGGAAATGCCCCATCCCGCCGAAACCGATCAGTGCCGCCCGTAATTTTTTAGCCATGATCAGTCCCCTGTTATGCGAGTTTGGACTTCAGGAATTCGACCGCCTGCCGGATATCGCCTTCACGGTCACTGCCGCATTCGCGTTCGATCGTGAGGAAACCGTCGAATCCGGCCTTCTTGAGCGCGGCCAGATAGCCGTCCCACGGCACCTGCCCCTGTCCGAGCGGGACTTCTTTATAAGTTGCGGGACGTTCGGAGAAGACCCGGAGCGAGCCGTCCGGTTCGCGCATGCCGTAAGCCGCTGCGGCCGAGCCAGGAAAGGTATTGATGCCGTCTTTGGCATGGGTATGCACGATATAGGGACCAAGCAGTTCCACCGCGTGCACCGGGTCTTCGCAGGAAACCATGCGGAGATTGGCGGGGTCGAGGTTGACGCCGAGTCCTTTGGAATTGACGTCTTTGAGCAGCTGCAGCAGCACATCGGCTTTTTCCGGACCGGTTTCGATCGCGAAAACCGTGCCGCAGGAACCGGAATACACCGCCGCATCGCCGATCGACTGGACCATGATCGGATATACCGGATCGTTTTTGTCGCCGGGGACCACGCCGATATGCGTGGTGATCACCTTCGTGCCGAGCTTGACCGCGATATCGACCACGCGTTTATGGAGTTCGACCCGGTCCGGCCATTCTTCGGTGACCCCGAAATGCGTATGGGCAATATCGCCGCACACCGCGGAGATCTCCAGTCCCGCATCAGCGCAGATCGAACGGATCTCGCGCAGTCTGGCATCGGAAAAAATCAGATGTTCCGGGGTGATCTGGATCTGCATCCCCTGAATGCCCATTTCGGCATATTTTTTGACGGTGGCGGAAAGCGGTTTGCGCAGCGACGAATTCAAGGCTCCGATTTTCATGACTGAAAAATCCTTTTTTTTGTGGTTTTCCGGAAAAATCCGATTTGCATTTATTCCGTTTGGCATTAAATTTACATGGAATATGAAATTATGAAATGGATAAAAACTGCATGATAAATGACAAAAAAACGGATGTTCAGGTCCACACTCTCCCGGCCACGGGCATGCGGGAGATCCATCGGCAATACGGGTTATGGATCATCCGGGGCAGCATGAGCGGAAAAACCCCGCCCGATTCCTTCGAGAACTGTCCGCAGCGTTATTTTCAGTTTTACTCCATCTCACACATGTATGACGGCGGCGGACGTCTCTGGCTGAAAGACGGCGACCGCACGGCGGACATCTATCCGGGCGACTGCGTGATCGTGACCCCGCACGCAATCAACCGTTACGGCGGCG
>JAZUCR010000694.1:0-10644 GCA_045639225.1 Victivallales bacterium | reverse complement strand
GGAGCGTTCAGCGGCCCCGTGTGGTTGCTGTGCCAGGCAAGCCCCCCGCAGCCTTCCTCCGTGTAGCAGAGCCAGGGATAGAGCCGGTTGAGCTGATAGCGGGTATTGTCCAGAGGCGCCCACCACATGTAGTACCAGCGTTCCCGGTCTTTGATCTTCGCCAGATCTGCCTCATTCCACAAATGGCCGGGGGCCATGGGGATGCAGAAAGCGTAAGCCGTGTCCAGATACTGCTGCCCGTTGCCCCCTGTCACATAGATGCGGCACTGGGGCGCGGCCTGGTGTACGGCGGCGAAGATCTGCCGGACCTCTTTCGTCAGCCGGGCGGGCGGTTCGTCATAAAGAAAGGCGTAGCCGATGATGCCGGGGAATTTTTTCTCCAGCCGTTCCGAATAGAGCCGGGCGACCTCGGCCAGATACTTCAGTCCCTTGCCCGAAAAAAGCGGTTCCCCGAGGAACTCGGGCTCTTTCCTGCCTCGCAGAAACCAGCCGTCACTGGCGCCGAAAGTGGACAGCGGAAGCCGGACCCGGTCGAAGCCGCATCTGACAGCGTATTTTTCTATAGCGGCGTCGAACTGGCTCCAGTCCGCAGCCACGGGTAGACCGTTGACGATCTTGAATTCCGGCTTGGGGATCTTCAGCCCGCCCAGAGGATTGATCCGCTCCCTCCGGCAGTGCTCCAGCATCTCGTCCACAATGATGCCCTCGGGCCGGGGATCGAAGGCCAGGAACCCCTTGTGGGCGCGGATGGGCATATAGGTCTTAAACCGGGGATGTTCGGGAAGCTGGATGTTCCGGACCGTCACCTCGCAGGGCACCGAAGCGAGGCGAGCCCCGTCCCCCTTGAGGATCATGACGCCTTTGATGACGCCCGCGGGGATGTCCCGGGGCAGCATGAATTCCGCGTAAAAGCAGCTGTTCCGTCCCGGCGTGCCGGGGGTGTAGTTTTCCGGCAGCAGCGGGTCGCCATGGAATCCCTTCATGGCGGGATTGTCAGGGGTCTTGAGTTCGATGAAATCCAGCACGTTGGAAGAGAAGAGCTTTTCACTGCCCGGGGGGCCGGAAAATTCCAGTTCGAGGCGTTTGAACGCCTTCTTCGGCGCTACTGCGAGGATCAGAGCCGTCTTGCCGCCCCTCACGCCCCGGAAGCGGAGCATCTCCAGCTTCTCGCGCAGTGCGGGGATGCCGGTGCGGGGCGGTTTCCGGTCGGCGGGCAGAGTGAACCAGACGCCCGAAGCGTTGTCGGCCAGGATCCCAGCCCGGGCTTCGGCACGGGCTTCGGCACGGACCTCTTCAGGAACCGCGCCGAACTCCAAGTCGTCGAGATAACAGCGCATCTTGCCGCTGAACCAGAGGGTCATCCGCAATTTTCTGCACTCCGGCTTGGGGAAAACGGTTTTTTCGCATGTGAGCCACACCCCCTTCGCGGCGGAGGCGGTAAAGAAGTGAAAAGGCCGGATGGGCTTGCCCTTTCCGTCGATCTCCATGATCCGGCCGCTGACGCGGACTCCGGTATCCCCTTCGGCGATAAAGTAGCTGAATTTGAGCCTCACTCCGCCCTTTTCCGCCGGACGGGGAATGATTTTGTTGACATGATGGGCCGCATCGTTCCTCCGGCAGTCGAGTTCGAGGGAAAACCGGCCGCCGTGAGGCTTGAGCGCAGAGCGCTCCGCCTTCATGCCTTCGGCTCTGGGCGTGTTCTTCGATCCCACATACCGGTAAATGGTACAGCCAAGTTCCGGCGACTCGAAATCCAGAACCGCTGCGTGGGCCGCCGCGGCCAGCATGCCCGGAAGCAGAAAACAGAAAAATCTTTTCATCTTCACGATTTCCTCTGATTTGATATAAAATTCTGTTGATATAGGCTTTCTTTTTTGGCTGAACGCTGATTCAGGATGTCCTTTTGCATCAGCATCAGGAGAATTTGCAGGCCCTCTTCACCGACTTCCGGTTTCATTACGCGAATTACAGGATTACGGATCAAATCGGAATGATGTTCTTTTCCGCGATCGCCAGCGGAGTGTCGATGAACGGAACGTCGCGGAAAAGCGTCCGTCCGGAAAACCGCAGGACCCGTTCTTCAGGAAAGGCAAAAACCCTGCCGCTGATCAGTTCGCAGATCGCAGGCTCCCGAATCTCACCGATCAGCATCAGGTCGGCAATTTCCGGTTCCGTGTTTTCGGCGGGCGTGGAACTGGAATCCCACCACACCCCCATGAGTCCGCCTCTGCGTTCCGCCCGGAAAGCGAACGATTCCTTTTCCGCGAGCACGGCGGCGCCGCATGCCGGAATGAGTTTGGTTTCCCCGTCGAAAAGGGAAGCCATGTGCTGGATCGCGGCATAGCTCGGTTTTTCCCGGATGACCTTATGGTCAGCGTCCGCGTAGAGCAGACCTTTGCGGTTGATCCCCTTGCCGACGTGATTGAAGTCGCAGATGGTGAAGACCGAAGATTCCACGCCTCTGCCGAAGTCGCCGACGTAACGGCGAAGATCCCATTTGCACTGACTGAATTCCGTCCATGGCAGGTTGCGCATGGCGAAGACGGTCATGTATTCCGAAGGACAGCCTGCTTCGCCGTCCCGGAGTCTGGCACGAATCTTGAAATCTTTCAACACCCGCCGCATCCCGCCCAGACTGTCGGCGCAATTGTCGGGGTTGATCGTGTAGCCGTGGTAGATGAACCAGGTGAAAAGATCGGCCTTGCCCGCCTTGACGAACAATTCCATATATTTACAAAGCGCGGCGGGCTGGTGCGAACCCATGGAAAGACCCGCAATCTTCGCGTCCGGGATTACCGAAAGGATGATTTCCGCAGTTCGGATGTTGAAGTCGACGATCTCTTCCGGCGTAGTTTCTTTATTGGTGTCCGGTTCGTTCCACATGGCCCATTCGGCTACGCGGCCCTTGAAGTGTTCCGCCAGGGCCCGGACCCAGTTGTCCCATGCCGCCAGCCCCTCCGGAGACCGGGGCAGACCGTTTTTCGCGGGCGGAACGACCGGAGCCGCGCCGACCTGCTGCACCCGCCGCTGGGGATCGATCCCGCCTCCGCCCGGATACAGCGGATTGCCGTAATCCGTTTCCAGCATGATCTCCAATCCGCGGGCACGGGCGTCGTCGATGATATGGTCCAGCCAGGCAAAATCGTAGACGCCGCGGACCTTTTCGCATTTAGCCCAGCCGCCTTGAAGCCGGATCTTCACCAGTCCGAGCGGAGCCAAATATTCCTTATATTCGTCGTAATCGGCGTAATCCCGGTCCAGCGTTTCGCATCCAAGCGTCCAGTGGCGGCATTGGGTTTCCGAAACGTTCCGGGCTTTGATCCTGCCGATCTCCGGCAGGTCGATTCGAATTTGTTTCATATCACTTCCTCCTTATGAAAATCACTGCTGTCCGGGAAAAATTGCCGATTGATAATGTCGTTTCCCACGTCATATCAAAGGTGTCTGACGTCTTCAATTTGATTTGACCTGCGGGAACTTTTTGACGGCTTCAGATGCACATTTTTTGAAAAGCGCGGCTTCTTCGGCAGAAATGTTTTTCGGAACGAACTTGCTCCTGGTCGGATCCTTACCGCAGAGTACGGCATACCAGACCAGAGACTGCAGGTAACAGCCGCGTTTGTTCAAATGGCAGTAATCGCAAAAGAGCTTTTCCTTTCCAGTCTTCTTGTCCATTGTCCAGGAGAAATTGCCCGCAACATCATTGGTCTTCGGAAGATCGGGTTTCTGCATGCCGGAAATATCCTTCGGCTCGCAGGCGACCAGTTTGTCTCCCATGGTCTTGCGGAAAATCTGGACGGCATCGCCGACCGGGATCACGCGGAGCTGATGTTTTTTTGCCAGCTGGAGATAGGCTGCGGTGAGTTTTTCATACATGGCAGTCTGGTCAATCTTCCAGCTTTTCGGATCGCCGGGATTCAGCCGGGGCGTGGCGGAATTGTAGCTCCAGGTCTGCTGAATGACGATTTCTGCGGTCGGGGCGAGTTTGCGGACCGCGGCAATCAGATTGTCGGCGAACGGCTGATAGGTTTCCGCTTTCCAGGATTTCGGGCTGGCCTGCTGGATCGTCACGATGTCCCACTTGTCCTCGGTCAGCAGTTCCTGCAGTGATTTTTTATTTTTGGCATACGGCTTGAATGAAGGATCCGCTTCGGATTTGACGAAGTTGTTCCAGTGCCGCTCGAGACTGCATCCGCCGAGGTTGGCTCCGACGATCTTGATTTTGCAGGACGGATCCGCAGCGGCGACCTGCCGAAAGGCGGCCATGACGCTGTTGGCAAAACTGTTGCCGATGGTAAGGATCTTGATTTCCCTGGCCGGTTCGGCGGCAAAGAGGACACCGTACAGAAGAGCGGCGGCAAATACGAGACGTTTCATTTGACTTTCCTTTCATTTGCCGGTCGTTTGAGCTCTGCTGTCCGGAGAACACACGGCCAGGCAAAAAGTTGATTTATAATTTAATCCGGTGCATCTCATCGGCACCGGAATATACCAGATCAAATCTGATGTCATGCATGAATTTACCCTTGCAGTCGTTACTGGGTGTGGACTTTCCGCCGGGCACGAATACCTGTTTTTTCCACGCTGGAAAAAAAGACCGATTCCTGATGCGGAAGCAATCGTGAAATGGTGTAATCGACATGGCTCTTTTCATTACCATGGAGTCGGGGCCCACAGGACATCACCGTAATCCCAGGAGGCCCCTTTCTTGGGATAGCCTTTCAGGGATTTGACGCCGCCGTCCAAAGTGGCATAGTTCCACTTGCCATTGTGGCGTTCGCCCGGCACGTAATATCTCGGTCGTATTTCGCTCTGAACGGCGGGCGATGGGATGGTAGGATGGATCCACTTGTCTCCGATCGAACAGGTCTGGGAGGTCCATTTGGCCTGCGTGATCTTCCTGTACTCGTAGGGGGTGCTCTCGCTGCCGGAGGCACCGGCTGCGTAGGACACCGAAAGGTATCTGTTCATCCCGTAGGCTGTCCCCTTGTAGGTGTTCCATACCGAGTCGACCGTGGTGCCGATCCGCTCCATGGGTTCCGAGGGACAGAGGAAAATCTTGTGGGATTTCTTCTTGGATGTGGGGACAGGGGCGTTGATCAGCTTCAAGGCAGCGAAGGCCTGATGCCAGAAGCCGTAGCCGTCAACTTTATATGTGCCGGCCCGGGGCATGAAGTCGTTGTAGTTGTCGCAATAGGAGATGACCGAGAAGCCGAAGGTCTTGATGTTGGAAATGCACGTCATGCTCTTCGCCCGTTCACGGACGTTATTCAGCGCGGGCAGGAGCATTGCCGCAAGGATCGCGATGATCGCGATCACGATCAGAAGTTCGATGAGCGTGAAAGACCATGCCGTTTCGTTTCTCCGGCATGAGAGGTGAGAGAGATGGTACGAGGGGTCGGATTTTTTGGGGTTCGTCATGACTGCTGTCCTCCTGTTTTTGATTGAGGTAATGAAGAAATCTGATCGTTCCTTCCTTCCAGAACGACCGAAGGCAGGTTCCCGTCTTCATTTATATGCGACAAAGCAAGATATTCCCGTAACGGGTCGGCCGGATTGGCAAAAATTCTGCCGGCGGCAGTCTGGGTCCTGAAACTGTCGGATTTCAGCAGGATCCGACAGTCTCCGGAATCCGTCATGCGCTCAATAAGAAGATCGACCATTTCACCGGAGATGATATTGAACGTGTGCAGGGGATACGGAAACAGGAAGACGGCATCATCGGCGTTGGCGCCGCCGAGTTCAAGATCTTTTCCCGGAATCCGTCCCATGCTCAATGCCGCATTGGCGGCGCCGAGCATGATGGCGTCATTGGCGCATTGAACCGCCCTGACATCAGGATATTTCCGCAGCAGTTCCTTCATCCCGGAATAGGCGGAAGAGGCATAGTCAAAATTATGCGCGGCTTTGCAGTTGAAGATATATCTCTCCTGAATCCCGCAGTCGTCAAGGGAAGGAAAGAGCCGCCGGAGCGCCTCCATGCGCATCAGATCCGTGGATGGCGGCATCAGAGTCATGAAATGACCGTCGGATTCTGTATAAAGTTTCTTGCTGAGCGCGTGAAAAGAGCTTGCCGTATCGGTCTGAATAAAGCGGCGCATGTAGGAAGTTGTTGCAATCCAGGTCTTCCCCGCCTTTTCGAGCAGATCGACGAGTTCCGTGGCGTTGGGGGGCCCGTAAATGAAGATAAAGTGTTCGACGCCGCGGTTGAGCATTTCACGGGTCTTGGCAACGTTTTCTTCCCGGTTGGAGCCGGTGGAAAGCAGATAAGAGGAATACCCCTTCTGCTCCAGTTTCAGGAGGAGGGCAAGGACCAGCCGCTGGACGTGCGGCTCAACCGGGCGGTGGCTGTGTGCCGTGATAATAGCCACTGTACGGGTCGGTTTCCCATGCAGAAGCTGGTATCCGAAAGAGCACTTATATCCGCCCTCCCGCGCAATCCGGAGAATCCTCTCGCGGGTTTCAGGGGAAACCCTGCTGTTTGTCTTGCCCCGCAGTACGGATGATACTGCCTGATGCGAGACTTGTGCAAGCTGTGCTATCTCTTTTAGCGTCATTTCCATCCCCGATATTTTTTTGATTGAATATTGCAATCAATCATACTATATACCCTGTTTATGAAAAAGCAAGCCGGGGAAAACTTTTTTTTTCAGACTTTTTTCAATGCGAGCCTTGCCAAAGGAAATGCTGAAGTTTGTGAGAATCGTTTTAATACAAACTGCGCCGGGTCCGAAGCGGAATTCCATGGTCAGGGGAATTCATGCGGGAATCCGGAAAAACCAGGTCATCCGGAACTTTTCAACGCCGTTCCCCAGGATCATTTCGAAAAATCTGCCTGAAAAAAGACGTCGGCGTTAATCAGGAAAGGAATTGGAGAAGGGAATCGGCTCCATTCCGGAGCGGCTTTATCGGTCCGTTCGGTCCCTCACCCGATCTGACGGGGGATGCGCGGTTCGACAAACACGGCAGGACGCAGATATACCGGATCGGTCAGCTTGCTGCTGAAATCGTCCGGACAGTTCGTGATCAGGAAAGATGCCCGGATATGGGGGATGGTCCGCAGTTTGCCGGCAGCTTTTTCACCGGCGATCTCCTGAATGCGGACCGCATCTTTTTCCAATGCGATCAGAACATCGTAATCGGTCAGGGCGGACAGGGAATCGCGGCTGAGCACGGCGTGAAAACCGGAAGGAACAAAGCCCGCGGGAGTGCGGTCGAGACCATAGCCGAGCAGTTCCTCGCGATGGCCGTCGAACAGCACCAGAGCGCGCTGCAGGTCCGCGGAAAGATTCAGGGAATCGGCCATGGCAGACGCGGTGGAAACCGCCCGGCGGCGGATCTCGCGGCCGAAACACAGTCCCATGACCAGAGAAGCCGCCACGCGCAGACCGGTGAACGAGCCGGGGCCGGAACCGACGCTCCATTCACTGATTTCATTCAAGGTCAGCTGGTGCCGGGCCAGCAGTTCGGACATCCAGGCCGTCAGCCCGGAGGCATTGCGGGGCGGGAATACGTGAAATTCCTCCAGCAGGAGATTCCCTTTTTCATCGCACACGGCGAAGGAAGCCTCCTGCCAGGAATAATCAAATCCGGCTTTATACATGATTCGGAAATCAGACCCGTTCGACCGTGATTTCAGGATCGACGGCTTCGCGCAGATTGTATTCGACATAATCCTTGAGCGTAGCCATGGCGTGCGGACAGCAGCCGCAGGCGCCGCGCAGGCTGACTTTCACGTTTTTGCCTTCGATGGCGATGATTTCCAGATCGCCGCCGTCATTCTGCAGTGCTTTGCGGAGTTCTTCCAGTATGGCACGAATTTTCGCTTCCATGATGATTCCCTTTCGTTTCAAGTTCGATTGAAGAGACGTTAATATATTCCTTTTTGCGTGATTTTCAAGCTTCCGGGCCTAAAAATTCCTGCCGCATCCCGCGGACAACGGAGACGGTCCGGACTTACTCCATGTAGAAGACCTGGTTCATCTCCTCTTCGCGCGCCTTGGCATCGCCCGGATTGCGGCAGACCAGATACTGCGTCATGCGTTTCCACCAGGCATGCGCGAACGGATAATTCGCCATCTTGGCGGCTTCCTCTTCGCTTTCGATCTCCATATACCCGACCAGCACGTTGCTTTCCGGATGGTGGAAGATCGAATAGTTGTGAATGCCGTGACGCTGCATCGCCGCCTTGAGTTCGGCGGGGATGGGATTATGGGCTTTGGTGTATTCTTCGATACAGCCCGGTTTGACTTCCATGTAAAAAGCTTTGCGGATCATGTTCGGCAATCCTTTCGGGTTTATTTGAGTTCATTCAGGATCCGGGAACAGGAGACCACCTTTTCCCGGAGATCATTCAGAGAATAGAAATAATGGTTGCTGGCCTCGAATCCGATCCGGGAATCCCGGCGGACAATGTCGTACAGCTTCAGCGCCAGCTCGATTTCGCCGCGGACGCATTCTGCCATCACAGCTTTGTCAAAACCGTGGTTGCGCGCCCGGACAAACCGGATCTGCAGATATGTGCTCCGCAGGTGGCAATACGCGGCATCGGCAACCGTCTGCAGTTCCTCGAAATCCGCCCGTTCTTTCTCCTGCACCATCTTAGCGGCGGCTGCGAGGGTTTCCAGACCCTGCTTCCAGCCTTCGGTCACGATTTTGAACTGGTTTTCGAAAATATCTTCCGGATAAGGTCCGCGCCAGCGGTTGATGTCGTCATACGGGAAACCGACCATGGTGGCCTCGTAACCGGTAGGTTTCAGGTGCAGCAGGTTCATCGGTCCGTAATTCATGGGCGCGGTGTAAAGCACCGACACATTGAACGGAAACTGACGGAACGCGTCGCTGAACTGCTTCCACGCCTGACAGACTTTGGACGCCAGTTCGGGATGGTATTTGGCCGCGGCGATCTCTTCCGGGGACGCCTTCAGCAGTTCCAGGTTGCCGCCGGGAAACCCGCCCAGCGTCCAGCTGAGCATCAGACCCGAAACTCCGGCTTTCTTCAGGTTGTTCAGATGTTCCTCGATCAGATACGGCACCGGGATATAGGGAACCGCGGAAAGCTCCCAGGAATTGTTGATCTGGACCTTGGCCGTGATCGGCGTGCCGATCTTGCGCGCATGTTCCCAGGTCCCCAGCGTTTCCGGACTCGGGCCGACCTGCGAGATCGAATAATCCACCAGATACTGTTCCACCCCGCCGATATGGGTGTTCATGCCCCATTCGCTGACGCTGCAGACATAAACGCAGCGCGGCAGCAGATCCAGCACCCGGCTTTTGAATTCGGTATTGTCTTTATCCTCGATACGGCGGCGCCAGGCCCAGTCGTAGGCGATCATTTTCGCCTCGGGATCGGCGGCATGCATGCCGCGCTCCATCGCAGTGATCACGCCGGCAATGATCTTTTCCGGCTGCACGTTTTTACACGACGGGCATTGTTCATGCCGCACGGAATAATGGCAGTTGGTCGGATTTTCCGACATGGTGATGCAGAACGCCCCGCCGAGTCCTTTGGCCTCGCTGAACAGCTTTTTCATGGTATCTTCCAGCCATTGGAGCGGCTCCGGCGTGCGCGTGGTGCAGACTGTCCGCGTATGCAGCGGCGCCACTTCGAAGCCCGCCCACTGCGGTTTCCTGTCATAAAAAGACATCGGCATGCAGCGCGGCTCGTTCAGATAAAGATACACTTTGATCCCGTATTTCGCGCAGGTGTTCACGATGCGTTTCAGGTTGGCAAGGCGTTTTTCATGTCCTGCGGAATACTCTTCCGCGCCGGGGATCGGATTCAGCAGATAGAGGATCGCATGCATCCAGACGCCTTTGATGCCCATCGACGCATATTGTGCCAACAGGTTTTCCGGAACCGGATCGAGCGTCTCGGCATTGCCCAGCACATCCCCGCAGCTCGCCGCATAGGAATGGATATAATTGAAATCGAAACGGTCTGCTTTTCCCATCTGCGGCCGGGGTGCGAACTGATCGGCAAATGCAAACGGTGCTTCCAGATATGACATCTTTTCAACGGGGAAATACTGCCGGAGGCATTTTTTCAGATCGGCGGTGGCCGCCTGCTGTTTCGGAGAGAGCGCGGCATATTTCACCGGATTACAGTCGGGTTTGATCTTGCCGACTTTAGCCCAGAAAAAGTCTTCTTCCTTGAGGGTATAGGCCAGTTTTTCCGGCGGCCAGTCCAGCAGCTGCAGGATCTGCTCATACGGCAGCAGCTGCCAGTTATTGCGGATCAGGGTGAGATAGCCGTGCGTGATCCACTTCGGATTGACCTGCGGCTCGGCGGCAAGACCCATATCGGACGCGGCCTGCCGGAGCACCGGTTCGGAACAGCCGAGCACTTCGGCCAGCCGGGACGGCGCCACCAGTTCCCAGTTCCGCCACACTACGGCCTGCCACCGGGTCGGAAAATGCGGATATTCCAGCGAGGGTTTCGAATCGCCTTTCGGTAAATCGGCAACATTCATGATCGTCTTCCTGATTTTGGAGTTACACGCGGCTGGCTTTCAGGATCACGACCGGTTCGACCGGGACATCCTGATGTCCGCCATGGGCGGAGGTACGGACCTTTTCGATCTTGTCCACCACATCCATGCCTTCGATGACATGACCGAAAACGCAGTAGCCATAACCCTGCGG
>JAZUCR010000693.1:0-3442 GCA_045639225.1 Victivallales bacterium | reverse complement strand
CTTGTACCGGGGCGATTCCGGGGAACGGGCCGCGAACTTCATAGGACCTATGGGACCTATAAGACTTATAGGTCACCCGCGCACCACAAGCGGAGCCCCGAGATCTCGTGGCATGACCTGCAGCGCGCGATTCCCCAGTATTCCCAGTATTCCCAGTAAGTTCGCGGAAAACCGGTGATCTCGCGTCACGACATGTCTTCCGCGGTCGCCCTTCAGCAGGGTTCGCTGCCTTGCGGTCACTTCCTCGAAAGAGCGGGATCGGTCATGCCGAGTTCGGCGAAGGCGGCATTGCGGAGACCGCAGCTGTCGCAATGTCCGCAGGGACGTCCGTCGGGATCGGGGTTGTAGCAGCTGTGGGTGAGCGAATAATCCACGCCGAGCGACAAGCCGAGTTCGATGATCTCGCGTTTACGCAAAAGCTGGAGCGGGGTGCGGATGTCGAATTCCCAATGCTCATCGACCGCTTTGGTGCCGAGATTGGCGCATTGCCGGAAAGCCTCGATAAAAGGCGGGCGGCAGTCGGGATAGCCGGAATAATCCATCGAATTGACGCCGATGAAAATATCGCGCGCGCCGATGCTTTCCGCCAGGGCGGCTCCGAAAGAGAGGAAGATCATATTGCGGGCCGGGACATAGGTGATCGGGACCTTGTCATGATATTCCTGGAAATCCGGCACGTCGAGCTGGTCGGAGGTCAGAGCGGAAGCGCCCCACTGGCGGAGGTCGAACTGGACCAGATGAAATTTTTCGACCCCGATCGCGGCGGCGCTGCGCCGGGCGCATTGGATTTCGATCTTATGACGCTGCCCGTAATCGAAACAGAGAGCATGAATATCGAAATTCTCCTTTTTCGCAACTGCCAGACAGGTCACGGAATCCAGTCCGCCGCTCAACAAAACCACAGCTTTCGCGGGCATTTTTTCTTTCTCCTTTCGAAAAGATCTGTTTAAGACAGGGAATATCCATTGTTTTTGCGATTTTTCAAGCAAAAAAAATTGAAAGTTTGCAGAAATGCACGTAAATTACCATATCTGCCGGAAAAAACGGCCGAAAAAGTGTGAAACCGATAAGAAAGGATGCGGGATATGAGAGGATTCAGAGTGTTGTCCGCCGTGGCGGCTTTGACTGTTTTGATACTGACGGGCGCCTGTGCGCGGACGATCATTCCGGAAGAAGTGCTGCAGATGCCGGAATTTGCGCCGGTCTATACTTCATTCAACCTGTGGTATGATGCGGACGGCGTCATGACCAGTGCGAACATTCAGGAAGGGACCATCCTGCCGTTCGGAACGGAGATTCAGTTCGTTGAGGCGGATACGGACCGCATCATCTTCAAACGCGTGTCCGACGGGAAAGTCTTCAAGCTCAAATACAGCCTGGAACGGACGCTGGTTCCGATCGAGACGTATATCCGGCGTCTCTTCGTGCTGAAAACGGAAAAGGAAATGGTTGTCGGCGTGCGTCCGATGATTTACGAAAAAATCAAACGCGGGATCGTGGAAAAAGGGATGACGCGGACCGAAGTGCTGCTGGCCTGCGGACCGCCGCCGCCGATGCGAACCCCGTCGGAAACGGTGGATACCTGGATCTACTGGACCGCACCCGGCGTCACCAAACGGGTGATCTTTTTCGGTGAACGGGTGATCGATATCATTCAATTCGACTGAGCAGAGGACGGTTTCGAATGGGACTTTTCACTTTCAAGGAAATCCGGGATGTCTGCGCCGGCCGGTTCAACCGCTCCGTGCCGCTGACCGCCAGCGTGGATGAAGTTGTCACGGACAGCCGTCAAGCCATGAAAAATGCGCTGTTCATCGCCTTGTCCGGGGAAAAATTCGACGCCCATGATTATCTGGCAGATGCAGTCCGCAACGGCGCCAGACCCCTGTGTGTGGAAGCGGGCAAAGCGGACAAAGTGCCGGAGGGCGCGTTCGCCCTGCTGGTGGAATCGCCGCTGGCCGCATATCAGCAGCTGGCCGGGTATCACCGCAAACGGTTTCCGAAGCTGAAACTGGCGGCATTGACCGGATCCTGCGGCAAGACCACCACCAAAGAGATCCTGCGGACCATCTTCGAACACGCAGCCGGCAAGGAACACGTTCTGGCCACGGAAGGCAATACCAACAACCAGATCGGCGTGCCGCGCAATCTCCTGCGTCTCACCGAACAGCATCGATATGCCGTCATCGAAATGGGGACCAACCATCACGGCGAAATCGAACCGCTGGCGGAGATCGCCCAGCCGGAGACCTCGCTGATCGTTTCCATCGGCAACTGTCACCTCGAATTTTTCATCAATCTGGACGGCGTGGCTACCGAAAAATCTCATATTTTCCAACCGTCTTCCGTGCAGAATGCGGTGTTCCCGCAGGAATGCGGCGGGATCGCGGTGATCCGGAAAGCCGCCTCGGACATTACCCGCAAGATCACTTTCGGCGAGGCGCCGCAGTCATCCATACAAGTAATCTATAACGGCGGCAATCTGGACGGCAGTTCGTTCGAACTGATCGACACCGCCGCAGGGAAAAAGGTCAGTGTGCAGTGGAACCTGACTGGACGGCATCAGGCGCTCAATGCAGGCGGTGCGGCCGCGGCCGCGCTCAGCCTCGGGATCCCGTTGGAAACGATCGCCGAGGCGATCCGGCAGGTCCGGGTGCCCGGATTCCGGATGCGTCGGACCATGCACCAGGAGGCGCTGTGGATCAATGATGCCTACAACGGCAATCCGGACAGCATCTGCGCGGCGCTGGCCTGGCTGAGCGAATTCGCCGATCCTGCCCGTCTGCTGCTGGTGCTCGGCGATATGGGCGAACTGGGCAAGGAATCGCTGAAGGGGCACATGCGTGTGCTTTCCTATGCTTTTGACAATCTTCCCGGCGCGAGGATCGCAGCGGTCGGCAAAAAAATGACCGAAGCGCTGGCCGTGCTGGACCTGACCGTGAAACATGACGGGGTGAAGGTTTTTCCCGATGCCGCGTCCGCGGTCCGTTCCGTGCGGAATATGGCGAAGCCGGGCGATATCGTGTTTCTTAAAGGTTCCCGCGCCACCGGTCTGGAGATCATCGAACCGGAGGCCGATAAGGAATGACGGATCTTTCCCTGGCAGATTATGCGCGGGTGCTGAAGCCCTGGACCGCTGCCGGCTCAGGTGATTTTTCCGTTGGAGTGAAAGCCGTTGCCAATGATTCCCGCCGGGTCGGCCCCGGAACGCTGTTCTGCGCTATCCGCGGAGCCCGGATCGACGGACATCAGTTTCTGGATGACGTGGTGAAAAAAGGCGCCGCCGGGGTCGTGATCTCTGCCGATTCGTCATGGACTGCTCCGAACGGTCTGCCGGTGCTGAAAGTCACCGATTCCTATCGTGCGTGGGCGCTGCTCTGCGAAACTTTTTACGGCAAGCCGGCGGACGGCATGGACGTTTATGCCGTGACCGGCACCAACG
>JAZUCR010000692.1:0-11030 GCA_045639225.1 Victivallales bacterium | reverse complement strand
CCGGATGCATGATATACCACGGATCGGACCGCGGGAAAAGCATGTCATGGGCGATCTCGATCAGGCAGCCGTTCTTTTCTTTCATGTGAGTGTAGGTTTTGTTGATGAACTCCGAATAGTAATCGGCAAAACTTCTGCCCCCCGTTGCTTTGGCCAGCAGTTTCAGTCCGTCTTTCAGGTCGAATTCATCTCCGCCAACGTGCATCCGCTCCGGCTTGCCGAACACCTCGCAGATCTCATCCAGATATTCGAACCAGACCCGGTAGAAATCCGGATGGGCGATGTTGTTGACCGACATCATCTTCTTCCCGTAGCTGGCGCCGAGATGCGAGATACCGTAAAGCGGGAAAATCGGCTGTCCGCTGGATTCGATATGCCCGATGCTGTTGACCTGGGGAAAGACTTTCATCCCGCAGGCTTTCGCATAACGGATCAGTTCCCGGACATCTTTCTGCGACATGAATTTCTTCTTGATCAGTTCCGGATGGCTTTTGCTCTCCATCCGGCCCCAGAGATCCAACCAGATCTGATTGAACCCGAACATGGCGAAATTCCGGATCAGCGATTTGCTGCCTCCGAGCAGAACTTCGCTCGGAGCCGCAAAGCGGGGCAGAAAATGCACGCCGCGGTTGGCGATGTCGGGATAATCCACGATGTCCAGTTTCGGAACGTCCGCAGACTTTTCATCGAATTTGACTTCCGGTCCCTGCAGCAGACTCAGGACGCGGCCCGCTCCGCGCCAGGCGCCATCCGCGGTCAACGTGGTCACGATGAGCCCTTCCTCCGTCACTTCCAGCCGGTAGGATTCCGGCTGTTTCATCAGCGACAGCGGTTTTTCCGTGGTCTGAAAACGGATGACAAAACCGTTTTTGCCCGTCTGATCCGGCATGATCCCGATGTTTTCCAAACCGTCTTTCAGCATTTCCGAGGGATCGAACTCCTTGATCCCGTTCTCCAACCGATATGTCCGCGGCAGTTTGACGCGGCCGTCCATGGTAAATTGTTTCGGCGTGGGAACCAGCATCAGTTCCTCGACCGCGGCAAAGGAAATGACCGACAACATCCCGATCAGGATGACGAACAGAAATTTGATTGATCTCATCTTCAATCCTTTCTCTTATTCTAAAAATCTGGTTAAAATTTCAGCGAACAATCTGTGTCCGTCCGGACCGGGATGAACACTGTCCCGGAGATATTTACTGCGGTATTCCTGCGGACCGATTTTTTTGATCGCCTGATCGATCCGGACCACGGAGCAATGATATTTTTCGGCAGTTTCCACGACGATACGGGCGAAATCATCCTGAGAATCCCAGCGGGGAACGCCGGGAATGGTGGGGATCAAAATCACCGCCGTTTTCCCTTTGGTCCGCGCGGCAAGACGGTCCAGCCAGATCTCCAGGTGTTTCCGGAACAACTCGGGAGACTGGCCATGGGACTTGTTGTTATAACCGATCAGCAACGTGGCGACATCCGGCATTCCGGCGGTCAGATCCCGGTCCAGCCAGTCGATCAAATTACAGGTATGCGCGCCGCCGACCCCGGTGCAGACCGTCCGGATATTCGGATTTTTGAACTTGGCCGCCAGCATTTCGCCGAGCAGGACGGCATACCGTTTCTCATCGGGGCGCAGCGAGGTCCCGGCTGTGATCGAATCGCCGAAACAGGAAATCAGGATTTTTTTGCCGGCCTTCATTTCCGCAATTATCTCCGAAAGCGGACGGAAACTGTATTTCGCGCTCTGAGCTGCCGGCGGAAACTTTTCGATCAGGCGCAAATTGCGGAATGTATAGGAGAAAAGCTTCCGTCTGGCATTGCACCAGGAACGCGGCCAGGCGTCGCCGAAACGGAATGAATTGAGTCTGCCGACCTTCACACGGGACGGCAAACCGGAAGAGAAATCTCCGGACGGCGCCATATCGGCGAAACGGACCCGGTATTCTTTCCAGTTCCGGTCGGAGACCGGGAAGTAGAACGATCCCCGGAACTCCGGCGTGTCTCCGAGGGCAATACAGCCCCAGTCCGAAGAGCCCTCGCCCTTGATTTCAAAGGCGATCCCTTCATATTCCTTTTCCGGATCGTTCCCGCCGTCGCAGGGATATTGGGACGGACGGAACGCCAGCACCAGCGGCTGGGTGATCCGGATCTCCGTGACCACACCGTCTTTCTGAATGAACTTCAGTTTGGGATTTTCCTTGCGGGCCGCTCCCCGCTGCCAGTTGTTCAACGAATCGAAACCGGAGACCGCGGGTCCCGCCGCCCGGATGCCGAATGACAGCGCTGCCGCTGCCAGTATAAAAAGGGTTGCTTTCATCGGATTCCGTCCTTCATCAGAAAGTTGTGACCATGGTCCCCTGGTAGGAGATATAACTGGTTGCCGAGAATTCGAGCTTGAGATATTCCGCTCCGGTACCGCCCCACACATGACCGTCCGTATATCCGCTGTTGGCGATTCCGTGATGCCGCAGGTAAATCCCGGTATTTCCACCATCAGCAGTATTATCGGAAACCCGGAGCGAATGGTATTGATAACCTTTATACTGGCTGGCCGAGGAATATCCGCCGTCCAGAAGAAAGAACATCTTCGACGGCTGTTTGATCTGGGACAGCATCAGAAAATGACTGCTTTCCGTATCGGACCCGAATTTCTCAAACCGGTACCCGGTTGTGCCTGCGACCCGTTTGAATTTCGTACTGGTCCGGTAGTAACTGTAGCGCGGGTGACCGTAAATGCTGAATCCCAGCCCGGCGGAATAATCCTTGTTCGGCGGCAGCGAAGGCTGATTTCCCGGAGCAGCCGGACAGCCCAGCGCCGGATTCCAGTAAACCGTCTTATTGCTTTTATCCGTCAGCGCTTTGACGGGAAGATATCTTTTTCCGTTCCAGCCCCCGTTGATCACCGATGACCAGTTCCAGGTTTTCGAACCTGACGCCGGACGGAACATCCAGTAAGTATTGTTCTCATCGCCATAGAACTGGTATGCCATCAGAACGGTTTTCAGATTATTCTTGCAGCTGACGTCTTTAGCCTTGTCACGGGCCGCCTGCAAAGCCGGCAGCAGCATTCCCGCCAGAATCGCGATGATCGCGATCACGACCAGCAATTCAATAAGTGTGAAAACTTTCAATGCGGAAATCGTTCCCGTTTTGGAATCATGAACTTTCATAGCCGATCCTCCTGTTGAAAATAAATCCTGTTTCCGGTTCTCGGTTTTAATATACCCTCCGGGATGGACAATACAAATCGGAATGAAGTCAAAAAGAAGGACATTTATTCGTTTTTAAGGACATCTGTGAAGAGAAAAAGACGAATCAGCGCTTTTCACGGATTTCGGTTGGAGTTTTGCCGAAATGACGGCGGATGAAATCGCAGAACGGCGCCGGCTTCCGGAAACCGAGCGTGCGGCCGATCTCCCCCAGCGGCAGATTGGTGGACTGCAGAAGATCGCGCGCCAGTTCCATTTTTTTCTGAAGCCAGTATTCGGTGATGGTCATGCCGGTCCCTTCCTTGAAAAGCCGGTTCACATGGCGGCTGCTCAAATGGCAGCAGCGGGCGACAAATGCCACGGGCGGCTTCCGGCTGTTCATCCGGTTGGCGATCCGGTGCCGGATGAAATCGACCCGCTCGGCCCGGGACGGGACGACGGCATCGGGATTGGACTGAAACAATTCCGGAAAGTTCTCCCCGAACAGATGAAACAGAAAAGTTTTCAGCAGCGGACCGGCCATGGAGAGATAGCGGGCACTGTCCTCGGATGCACATTTTTCCACCAGCATATCCAGCAGACATTTCTGGAACGGGGAAAGACTCACCACGAAATCACGGTCGGCCAGGATCTGCGGAAAAGTCTGGCAGAATGCCCTGCCCTGCGGATTCAGTGCGCTCAAGCTGAAAGACAGACTGATATAAAGATTCTGTTCATCATTGCCGTAACTGAACCAATGGAGCGTCGATGGCGGGATCAGGACCAGTTCGGAGCATTCCGGGACCAGAGACGTACTGACCTCATCGCAATGGATGGTCACACGTCCCTTCACCACATACGCCAGCTGATACACCGGATGCTGATGTTCCGGCGTGAAGGTCCAGGTCTTTTCCGCCAGGGTCAGGTGGCACGTGTCATACAGGAACCCGGTCGTCCCCAAGGTAAAACGCGGGTCCGCCGTGATCGCCTCGCCAGCGCAACGGTCGAACCGGGCAATTGCGGCATTGACCGCAGCCGGAGTACGGAAACATGGCAATGACTTGTTCATCCCTTCAGAACGTCTCCAATCTGCCGTCCAGGAAAAGACAGAGATCTTCGAACGCAGCCAGCTGCTCACGGCGTTTCAGTTCGTAGAAGAAACCGTGTTCCACGCGGGGATAGACTTTCCAATGCGATTCGATCCCCATCGACCGGTGCGCTTCGGCGATCTTGCGGGTATTTTCCGAGGGAAACAAGTGTTCCATGCCCGCTTCGATGAAAAAAGTCTGCGGATTGTTTTCCCGGACATAATTCTTTAAGGAAAGCCGTTCATACCGGGCGGGGTCTTCACTGTAAGGTTTGCCCGCAATCCCCTGCATGGTCGCCCAGAACTGCGGCATCATCCAGTCATTCGGCAGGAAATCATACGGCGTGGCATGGAGGATCCCCTGGACCGGTTTTACCCAGTTGTTTTCCAGCTGACATTTTTCGCCGCATTCGCTAGGTTCGGCAAAGAGCAGCAGCGAGGCCAGATGCGAGCCGGCCGATTCCCCGTAAACCGCGATCTTCAGCGGACGGTCATGCCGTTTCAGACAGGTAACGAACCGGTCGTAAGCTTCGCGGATGTCCTGCAGCTGGTCGAACGCGGTCACGCCGCTCAGACGGTAATCGGTGGAAGCCGCGAGCCAGCCGCGGTTATTGAGTTCCTGCATGAATTCGTGGCAAAAGGCGCGCGACCCGCCATGCCAGCCGCCGCCGTGAACGAAAAACACCGCGGTGTCCTTCGTGATCTTTTCCGGTTCAAAGATATCGAAGATCCGCCCCTTCACCAGCGGACTGTCCAGATAATACGATTGAAACTGACGGTTCATGATGTCTCCTGTTTTGTATGGATAATTCAGAATTCGATGCCTTTTTTCGGCGGACGGCCGAGCGTATAATAGTGTTTGACGCATTTGACTTCCGAGACGAGGCCGGCGCGCTCGACCGCGAAATCCGGAGCATTGCGTCCGGTCAGGATCAGTTCGATCTCCGGGTGGGCATCGGCGGTATCCAGCAGGGACTTCAGATCTTCGGGGGTAAAGAGACGCGCCTGGAGCGAACCCAGAATTTCATCCGCTACGATCACATCGTAATTGCCGGATCCGAGCGCCTGTTTCAGCGCATCGAGCGTTTCGGCAGCGCGGCGGCACTCTTCCTCCGGCGGTTCGCCGATGATGAATTTTCCGCTGCCGCGCGTGAAATAGGTAAACTTTTCACCGCCATGCTGTTTCAAAAAACGGATCTCCGAACTGGAACCGTTTTTGATGAACTGGGCGAAAAAGACCCGCATCCCCGCACCGAGGGCCCGGACTGCCAGCCCCGTCGAAGCGGTGGTTTTTCCTTTGCCGTCGCCGGTGTAGATCTGGATCATACGCGCAGATCCCGTCAGGCCAGATACGGATTGGAGCTTTTTTCGCGGCCGATGGTGCTCCAGTACTGATGTCCGGGGAAGACCTTCAGGTCGTCGGGCAGGATCATCAGTTTTTCATGGATGGAACGCATCAGATCGTCATAATTGCCGCCGGGCAGATCGGTCCGACCGACCGACCCCTGAAAGAGCGTATCGCCGGTAAAGAGGGTATTGTAATCCTTGAACCAGAGACAGACGCTGCCGGGAGTATGCCCCGGAGTCTGGATCACGGAAAAATCCTCCTGCTGATAAAAATCGATGACCGGCGGCAGGTTTTTAGCCGTCGGCAGATAGGGCAGCAGATGATTTTCCGGACTGGAATAGAGAGCGGCATCGGCGGGATCCAGACAGACTTTGGCAATGCCGAGTTTTTTGGCGACCGCTCCGCAGGCGCCGATATGGTCGACATGCGCATGGGTCAGCAGGATGACCGCTTCGGAATACGTGAAATCTTTCGCGGCATTGATGATGTCTGCGGCGTCATCGCCGGGATCGATGATATAAAGATTGCCGGATTTGGGACCGGGGACCAGGTAGCAATTGACTCCGATGTCCCCGACGACCAGGGTGGTAAATGGATGATCTGCCATGATATGACTCACTTTTTCTGACTCTGTTTGCTTTTGAATTCCAGGAATTTTTTCAGTCCGCCGAAACCGCGGTCCTGGGCGATCTTGCGGATGCGGCGGAACCCTTCCCCGTAAACCGGATCGGGATTGTTCTCGACCCGGTGGTTCAGTTTATTGCGTTTTTTGTACCGGTTATACCGCCAGGCGATATATTCGGCGAATCCCTCCTTGATCCAGTCTTCGCGGATACCCGGATAAAACTCGGTCATCCAGTCATGTGCCAGTTCATGGGCCATGACATGTTCCATACGGGTCTTCGGCAGGTAATCCAGCACATAGATATCGATCGCTTCATTTTTCTTGTAAAGCTTTTCCCCCGTCTTCCTGCCGAGGAAATCGCGGGTGGAAACCCGTTCCACATCGACATTGTAACGGAACAGCCCCTGTTCCACCAGCTGGCCGGTCCGTGCGCCGGAGAGCCGGTGCAGCGTAACCGGATCGGTCAGGGACAGACGGATCGGATGTTTCGTGACGATCCCGAGAGAAAACCGCATGGTGTCACGGACTTCCTGGAAAAGGGCCGCGGCCTGCGCCGGATCGGAAACCGCGGTCCGGGCACAGTCCGGACAGATCACCCGGTCGGCGGAAAGCTTCGCGCCGGACCCGGTCGGGAACTGACAGGAAAAACAGCGGGGCAGTTTCATGCAGTCGGTACAGGCAAAAAAAGAATGATCCATCGCGTAAATACCGCCGGTAAAGGAACGCTTCCCGCAGATCGTGCATTCCGGCAGGGTCTGAATGAAACACTGCCGGGAACAGAAAACTTTGCCGTTGGAGACCATGTAACGCTGTCCGGGCCGAATCTGATTATGGCATTGAGAACAGACTTTCAGATCAGCGGCACGGACCGACAAAGCGGTCAGCAGGAACAAAACCAGACCTAAACGGCGGAAAAATGAAAAAAAAGATGATTTTATTGCCGTCATGCTGTGTTCTCCATATTGATTTAATCGCAATGTGGATGTAATTTAAAGGACTTGAATGCGGAATGCAAGAAAAAACCGCTTTAAAAACCGGATTTTTTTGAAAAAAGCTTTGGAAAAACAGCATTATGATAAAAAGCAGCGCAGCGTTTGAAATCGTCAATGAACGGGGTTTTCATGCCCGTCCGGCATCGTTGTTCGTACAATGTGCCATGGGGTTTTCCTCCTCGGTCGAAGTCAAAAATCTCACCTCGGGAGCCACGGCGGACGGCAAAAGTCTGCTGTCCCTGCTGATGCTGGCCGCCCCCAAGGGGACCAAACTGGAGGTCACTGTGTCCGGCCCGGATGCTGAAAATGCGCTGAAACAACTCGGCGATATCATCACGGGAGGGTTCGATGAAGAGTGAACCCGCCCCCAAAAAGATCCGCCGCAGGGACAAGACCCAGAAACGCGAGATCATGTTCCACGGGATCCCGGCCAGTCCGGGAATCGTGTTCGGAACCGTGCTCCTGCTGCAGAAGACCTCTCTGGAACTGCTTTCCGCCAAAGATGTGAAAACCATCCCGCAGACGCAGGTTCCCCGCGAAACTGCCCGTCTGCGGAAAGCGATGGAAGAGACCCAGACCGAGATCAAGATGCTTCGGGACCGTCTCCAGTCCTCGCTCGAAGCTCATGAAGCCAATGTTTTCGATGCCCATTATATGATCGTCAGCGACCAGAAACTCACCGATGAGGTCCTGTCGGTCATCGAAAAGAAACAGCTGCCCGCCGAATATGCCTATTCGCAGGTGATGCAGAAATATATCTCCACGATCTCGGCTCTTTCCGACCCGTATCTGAAGGAACGGGCCATGGACATCAAGGATGTCGCCACCCGGATGCTCTCCCATCTGCAGGGGACCGTACGAAATCATCTGGACAAACTGCCCGGACCGCGGATTCTGGTGGCCCACGATCTGACGCCATCGGAAACTGCCACGCTCGACCGGGAGCATGTGCTGGGCATTGCCACCGAATCGGGCAGCAAGACCTCCCACAGTGCGCTGCTGGCCCATTCGCTTCATATCCCCGCTATCGTCGGGCTGAGCCATTTTGTGGAATGTCTCGAAGACGGCGACAAACTGATCCTGGACGGTTTTCTGGGCATTGCCCTGCTCAATCCCGTGCCGGCGACGGTGGAACTGTATCAGGAGAAAGCCAAAAACCAGGCCCGGCTCTTTGCCGAACTGGTGCGGGAAAACCAGCTCCAGTCGGAAACTACCGACGGGTACCGGATCCAGCTTGCCGCCAATGTGGAAAGCACTGAAGGCCTCGCCGACGTCAAACGGTTCGGCGCCGCCGGGATCGGTCTCTTCCGCACGGAATATCTCTACATGAACCGCGAACAGCTGCCTGATGAAGCCGAGCAGTTCGAAGTCTACAAAACCGTCGCGGAAGCAGTCAACGGACAGCCGGTGATCATCCGGACGCTCGATCTGGGCGGCGACAAGCTGGCCAAAGCCATCGGGGAGCTCCAGGAAAAGAACCCGTTCCTCGGTCTGCGCGCCATCCGGTTGTGTCTGGCCCGGCCGGACATTTTCAAGACCCAGATCCGCGCCATTCTCCGCGCCGGCTGCTACGGAAATATCAAAATGATGTTCCCGATGATCTGTTCGGTGACCGAACTGGACCGCGCACTGGCGATCGTCGATGAAGTCAAATCCGAGCTGCAGGACAGCAACATGCGGTTTGCCGGCAGCATGGATATCGGGATCATGATCGAGATTCCCTCCGCCGCGCTGATGGCGGACATCTTCGCGAAAAAAGTGGATTTCTTCAGTCTCGGCACCAATGACCTGGTGCAGTATACGCTGGCGCTGGACCGCAACAACGAACATGTGGCGAGCCTCTATGAACCGACCACCCCTGCCGTGCTGCGGCTGATCGCCAATACCGCTTCCGCCGCGGAAAAGAACGGGATCTGGACCGGCATCTGCGGCGAAATGGCCTCCGATCTGCGCTACATTCCCATTCTGATCGGACTCGGCGTGGAGGAACTGAGCATGTCCCCCATCGCCATCGGCCACGCCCGCCGTCTGATCCGCAAGATTTCCATGGCGGACGCCGAACGGATCGCCGCCAAGGCACTGCAGGCGACTACTGCCAAGGAAGCGCTCCAGTATTCCACCGATTTTCTGGAACGGAACATGCCCGAGATCCTGGCGGCCGTACGGGAAGGGTCACATCCCATCATGAGTCTGAACGATATCATCATCCGGGGTGCGGAAGAGCACAACCTGAAATCCGTTGACGTCCGCATCCCGCGCAACAGTCTGACCGTGGTCACCGGACTTTCCGGCTCCGGCAAATCCTCGCTCGCTTTCGATACCCTGTATGCCGAAGGTCAGCGCCGGTATGTGGAAAGTCTTTCCGCATATGCCCGCCAGTTCCTCGACCGCATGCAGAAACCGAAAGTCCAGCATATCGAAGGACTTTCCCCGGCGATCGCCATCGAACAGCGTTCCGCCGGCTCCAATCCCAGGTCCACGGTCGCAACCGTCACCGAGATCTACGATTATCTGCGGCTGCTTTACGCCCACACCGGCACCCCGCACTGTCCAAAATGCGGACACGTTCTCAAGGCGCAGTCCGCCCAGAGCATCTGCGAAAAACTCCAGAAGATCGAGCCGGGTCTCCAGATGATGATCCTCGCGCCCTATGTTGCCGGCAAGAAAGGCGAACACCGCGACATTCTGGAAAAAATCCGCAAGGACGGCTTTGTCCGCGCCCGGATCGACGGCAAGATTGTCCTTCTGGACGGTGAGGAAGTGCCGTCTCTGGCCAAGACTCTGCGGCACAACATCGAAGCGGTGGTGGACCGCCTGATCACCGGCAAGCTCGAATCCTCACGGCTGAATGATTCGGTCGAAGCCGCGCTCCGCCTCGGCGGCGGCAACCTCATCGTCCTGCTCGAAGACAAATCGGGCTCCATGGAAATGAAATCCCCGTCCGAGAAAAAATGGAAAGAGGAAAAGATCAGCGAACATTTCTCCTGTCCCGACTGCGAGGTCAGTTTCCCGAAACCGGAACCGCGCAACTTTTCGTTCAACAGTCCTTTCGGCGCGTGTCCGGTCTGCAACGGTATCGGCGCGCTGATGGTCATGGATCCCGCTCTGGTGATCCCGGACGATTCCAAGTCGATCCGCAACGGCGCCATCCCCGCCTGGCGGCGCGGCCCGCGGCGGCTCCTGATCTATTACAACCACCTGCTCCGCTGCGTTGCCGAACATTATCAGCTGCCGGACATGCTGTCCACGCCGTGGAAGGAACTCCCTGAAAAGATCCGCCACGTGCTGCTGTACGGCAGCGGCGAGGAAAAGATCGACTTCAGTTTCCGGGTCGGACGCAAAGTTTACAAATCCATCGGACCGTTCGAAGGCATTCTGGCCAATCTGCAGCGCCGTCAGAGCGAATCCGAAAGCGAATCCGTCCGCGAGCGGCTCAAAGGCTACATGACCTTCCGCGAATGTCCGGAATGTCACGGCAAACGGCTCAAACCCGAAAGTCTCGCCGTCACCGTGAACGGTCTTTCGATTTACGATTTCAACCGGCAGTCGGTGGAAAAAGCACTGGAATTCGTGCGCGGTCTCGAACTGGACGAAGAAAAAGCCCATATTGCCAAAGATATTCTCAAGGAGATCGAATCGCGTCTGAAATTCCTGGCGGACGTGGGACTTTCCTATCTGACCCTGTCCCGGGAAAGCGGCACGCTCTCCGGCGGGGAAGCGCAGCGGATCCGTCTCGCCACCCAGCTCGGCTGCGGTCTGGTCGGCGTGCTCTATATTCTCGACGAACCCAGCA
>JAZUCR010000691.1:0-2983 GCA_045639225.1 Victivallales bacterium | reverse complement strand
GTCTTTCCTCGCGAGGCTCATTCCGATCTTCACCCAGCGCACCAGACTGTAGTCCAGCAGCATACGGGCCGAAGGAAATATCTTCGGATCATCTCCGAATTTTTCCGTCAGCAGCATGCAAAGATCGGAAAAATCAACCTGCATATCCATAATTGTTCTCCTATTTATTCATTAATGATGATTTTTTTATTCATCAATAATAAATATACTCCGATAATCCGATTTGTCAAGAGGGAACACGAAAAAAATAAAAAAAAAAATCGGGCATCCCCAAGGACTGCGTCACTGGAGCAGGGCTGCGATAACTGGGAATGCTGGGAATGCTTTGAATACTGACTCGCACGGCCGGTTATTTCCCAATGCTGGATCCGAGTTCCTGCTTCAGGAACGTCCGCACCCGGATGAACTGCTTGCGGAACAGCTGCGTCAGGAGTTTCTGCGCTTCCCGGGGCCGGTCCTGCCGGAGCAGGATCCGAGCCTGGTCCCGGACGGAGAAAAATTCATCCGCCAGCTCTTTTTCCAGCGTGGAGTACTGCGGCAGACGGTTGTGGTCAAGTCCGTATTTTTCCCGGATGGAAAAAGCCAGCAGACCCATGTCGCCGTTGGCGAGTTCCTCGGGGAATTCCGTGACGCCCATCGGGACCGGCAGGAAAACCGTGTTGCGCGGCGGTCCGATCGCGATGAAAGCCGTGCTCAGAATATCCGGATAACCGCGGTCCGGCACCAGCAGCGTGCTGGCGATCGTCCGGTCCATGCAGATCTGCCGCCAGTTTTTCTTTTCCATGACCGGATCGCGGTTCCCGGTCATGCTGTCCAAAAAGAAAAAATCCGAAGTTTCATTGCAGAGAATTTCAACCGTCCGGTCTCCACGGCGGATCTGGCCGGATTCCTGTCTCTTTCCGTGGTACGAACCTGTCATGTAGTCCGGAAAACCTTCAAAAAATCATTTTCGGAACTGTTGACAGATGAACGGCTTGATCATGCAGAACTTTTTCTGAAGCAAACTGATTACCGGATCGGTGAGATCGCCGAATTATGCGGTTTTCAGACCCCGGAACATTTCGCCAGAACTTTCCACCGCAGGAACGGGATAAGTCCGGGCCGGTTCCGCAAATCTGCTGACCTGGGTGGGGGAGAATCTCGGTAAAACATCATCAAACCAGTTGTGGAAGCAGATTTAAAGGAATGCCTCTATTGTCACAGGGGATTCGATAAGAATTCCCCGTGACGCAAGACGCCGACATTCCCCGGTCGGCGGCGGGATTCCGATGCTGTGCAGGATGGCCATCGTGGTAGGCGGCCTATACATTGCCGCCGTATGCCTGTAAAATCCAGCGAGTTATTACAAAATACTTCGGATTATCCTGAAAGCCCCATCCTGCCCGCATTGTCCCGCCGTCCCCCCCGTGACCTGGACAATGCCTCCATTCATGTGTGCCGGTATATCAAAGAGTTTGTCGGTAAAAATCCGAATATTGAAATCTTTACCTTGCCGACATATTCCCCTGAGTATAACCCGACCGAACAAGTCTGGAGATGGTTGAAACCACGGGTTTGCGGTCTGCCGAAAGCTATGAATGGGGGTGTAGAGGAAATTATCTCCCGTATCAGAAAAGTTGCGCAGGCATGGGTCTTCAACAAACTGTCCGCGATTCCTGATATCGGCATCGGTATATGGCAGGATTTATTATTCAAATATTTATGACGATATGCTTAGTAGTACAGTCGTGTTTCGCCAGATGTGGTCTTCTGCTTATAAACACTCGTGAGATGCTCCATTTGTTTTTTCCGTTTATCTCTCTGGATCAGCCGTCGCGGATATTTTTTTCTCCACGGCCGGCTGAACTGCTTTTAGATGATCGGTCACCATCGCATCTGCTCCGGCTTCAACCGCTTTTTCCGCTGTTTCCGCATCCTGAACGAACCAGACCGAGACCCAGTAGCCTTTTGCCTTCAGCGCCTGCACCAACTCTCGGCTGAAAAACGGCGACGTGATGGGAATGTTGAATCCGTGAAGACCGAGCTCCTCCGCTTTCGCAAGCAGACAGGGGAGGATCATTTCCGGTTTCATCAGCCGTTTTGCCGGATCCTTCTCCGTGTTGAGTCGGCACATCCCGTCCTGGGGCACTATGGAAATATGGAAGACGCGGCGGATCTCAGGATACTTTTCCTTCATGCAGCGCAGGGCCGACTGGCTCCAAGTTGCCACCATCAGACGTCCATCGGCAATTCCGTATTTCCGGACTGCGGACATGGCGGTATCGACCAGCAGCATCGACCTCTCCGGGGTTTTCGGGTCGAAACCTTTCATATCCAGCCAGAGCGAGATGGGCGCATCCCTGACCATTTCCAAAGCCTGTTCCAGCCGGACGATCTTTTCCTTGTCGAAACCCTTGACCGGTGTGTAGGTGCATTTTTCATACAGTTCCCTGTAATCGTGTTCGGCGATCACCATTTGCCGGTCCATCTTCCGGTTCGTGGTACGATCGTGCATCATCACGATCACCCCGTCCCTGGTCAGATTCAGGTCCAGTTTCAGAATGTCCGCTTTCCGTTCGATGGCGACTTTGTAGGCCGGGATGGAATGTCCAGGAGCGGAAAACTGGTCTCCGGCATGGGAGACAAACTTGATCGGCGCCGCCTGCGAGATCACAGTGGCCAGAACGGCGGCGGATGCCGTCATCATTTTCATCATTTGCCGAGTAGGCATCGTTAATACTCCTTTCAGGTTAGGTCTGTTTCTCCGATTCTCCGATTCTCCGCTCTTTCGAGGTGAGGAGTGCCACAGTATTTAACCGTGAGGCGTATAAAAGATCCGCCCTTTCATTCAAATTCAGAATACTGTGAAGAGCTCCACTTCTCCGGTCATCGCGCTGCAGAGGATCACGTTTACAGCTGCTTCGGCCACGGGCGGTCAGATCAGCGTCACGGTGCCCGGCGCGGCGGGGCGGCCGTCGACGGTGACGGCATGCGTGCTGCCGTC
>JAZUCR010000690.1:0-5403 GCA_045639225.1 Victivallales bacterium | reverse complement strand
AACTTGAAACCGCCGTGTACGGAACCGTACGCACGGTGGTGTGAGAGGACGGGACTGGCGAGGTTGTCCCTCAAGAGTCCCTCCTACTCGATCGGCCCGAAATCGGGCCGGACGGAACGTCGGAATTATTCTTCCTCTTCCTTGTTCTGCGCCTGGAATTTGGCGATGATCTCGTTGGCGATCATCGGGTTGACCACTTCGTAGCGAGCGAATTCCATTTCGAAGGAACCGCTGCCCTGGGTGGCAGAACGCAGTTCGGTTGCGAACCGGAGCATTTCCGCATACGGAACTTCAGCGGTGACGACCTGCAGACCGTCTTCCATATCCATACCGAGGATCCGGCCGCGCTTGTGGTTGATCAGGCCGGAGATATCGCCGGTGAATTCATCGGGGATCATGATCCGGGCGGTGATGACCGGTTCCATCAGCACGGGTTTGGCCTTGGACATGGCATCGCGGAACGCCATTCTGGACGCGATCTTGAACGCCATTTCGGAGGAGTCCACATCGTGGAACTTGCCGTCGTAAACCGTGACGCGCATCTTTTCGACCACGCAGCCGGCGAGCGGGCCGCGTTCCATGGCTTCGACCACGCCTTTTTCAACGGCGGGGATGAAGTTCTTGGGAATCGCACCGCCGACCACGGCGTTGGCGAATTCGAAGCCGCCTTCGAACGGTTCGATCCGGAGATAGACTTCGGCGAACTGACCATGGCCGCCGGACTGTTTTTTGTGCCGGTAGTGACCTTCGCCGTTGCCGGTGATGGTTTCGCGGTACGGGATCTTGGGCATGTTCAGATTGACATCAACCTTGGCGATTTCCTTGAGACGCTTGATCGCGATGCCGATATGCTGTTCGCCCATGCCCTTGAGCAGGGTTTCATGGGTTTCCGGATCACGTTCGAGACGGAGCGTCGGATCGTTGCCGCAGAGCTTGTTCAGACCGGTCATGATCTTGTCTTCTTCACCGTTCTTCACCGCGGTCACGGCATACGCCATCAGCGGGTTCGGGAAGGTCATCGGACTCATCGCCTTGCAGGCATTGGAGGTCGCCACGGTATCATTGGTCTTGGTGGCTTTCAGCTTGGCGACTGCGCACAGGCAACCCGGCACTGCTTCATCGACCGGAGTCTGGGTTTTGCCGTTCAGGATCAGCAGCTGGCCGATATGTTCCTTGGTGCCGTTGCTGAGGTTGACGATATCGCTGTTGGCTTTGAATTTGCCCGTCAGCACGCGGAAGAACGCCATCTGACCGATGAACGGATCGGTGATGCTCTTGAACACGAACGCGGCGGCATCGCCGTCTTCGGAGGGACGCACTTCGGAACCGTCGGCCGCCACGCGGATGCGTTCGAGCGGATTCGGGCAGATATTGGAAATACCGTTCATCAGTTCTTCCACACCGATATCCTTAACGGCGCTGCCGGCGAACACGGGGACGAGCGCGCCGGAATAAATCGCATCATGCAGACCTTTGGAAATTTCTTCTTCGGTGAGTTCTTCGCCTTCGAGATAGCGTTCCATCAGTTTTTCATCGGATTCGGCGGCGGTATCCAGCAGCATGGTGCGGTAGGTTTCCACCGTATCCTTCATGTCGGCGGGCACATCTTTGGCGGAGAGCACATTGATGACGCCGGAAAGATCGTTTTCCTTGCCGCAGGGAATGGTCAGGGGAACGCAGACGGTCTTGCCGTAGGAATCCTGAAGCTGGCTCAGCACAGTGTCGAAATCGGCCATTTCACGGTCGAGACGGTTGATGAAAATGATGCGCGGAATCTTGAATTCGCCGGCGAATTTCCAGGCACGGACCGTTCCGGAACCGATGCCGCCGACGCCGTCGACCACGATCACTGCCATGCCGCTGGCACGGTAGGAGGAGATCACTTCACCGACAAATTCGCCGTATCCGGGCGTATCGGTGAAGAAGAAATGCTGGTCGCGCCACGGGCAGTTCAGATAGGAAGCATAAATACTGGAATGCTTTTCCTGTTCATCCGGGCTGAAATCGGAATAACTGGTTCCATTGTCGACGCTGCCGGGACGGTCGACTGCTTTGGATTTGTAAAGCATCAGGTCGCACAAGGTGGTTTTACCCGCACTGCCGTGACCGGCTACAACGAAGTTACGGATTTTTGCAGCTTCAAAACTCATTATTGATCTCCTTCTGGTTCTGTTTTTATGCAATCAAAACTATAGATACAATTCTATATTATAATACCAAAAAGCAGGAATTCAAATCGGAAAAGTTCTGCAAGAGTAAAATTTTCCGTTTTTTTTCAAAATCAGCGGTCCACGACCCGGAAAAACACCCTGCCCTGACGGGTCTGCTCGATCTCTGCAAGCTGCGCCGTCTTCAATTTATTGCCGGACGCGGCAAAACAGAAGCTGGAAGACCCTCGGGAGAACAACCCGTTCACCGTGGCAAAATTATCTTTCAGCCAGTTGCTGCGGCTCTGGAAATTCAGCTCCGGAATCGGCCCATGGACAAAGCACAGGACTGCTTTCCCGCTCAGGTCTTCTCCGGCCAGCAGCGGACGAAGCGCATAAAGCCAGTATGGCATTTTTTTCGCAGGATCGGCAAATCCGGCGTCCCGCGGGGTGCAGCCGGGAGTTACCGCTTCCGTCCCGAAATCGGTGAAGCGCATGGTCCCGATCTGATTGTCGTGCAGCAGAAACAGCCGGATCGGATTCTGCATCCGGTTCATATTGTCCTCGAGCGCTTCACGGCCGAACAGGTTCAGAACGGTATATGAATCGGTGGGACGCCAGGCAATGAATACCGCAGGGTCGATCTTCTTCACTTCGGCGAACACCGTCCCGATATCCGGATCGGCCGCACCGACCCGCCGCGGTTCGGAAAACCACGTGCTCACCGCGACCACCGCCAGGAAAAACACCAGCGAATACTTTTTCAGTATTTCATATTGGGCCAGCAGACAGTCCAGCACCGCTCCGGCGCCGAACATCGCGACCGGCACCAGCGGCAGATAGACCCGCGCCGGTCCGCCTTTGGTGAACATGGCGGAGATCAGCACCATCAGAACGGAGCCCAGACACAGCAGAAAGATCCGGGCGGCGGACGTCCGGCGGAAACCGATCAGCCCGGCCACCAGAATCAGCACCGGCCACAGCAGGGTGGTTTCCCACAGGATCCGTCCGCAGTAGCTCAGATACTGTCCGATCGAGGTGAACGCCTCTCCGAAATTCGCCCTGCCCTTCGCAAATTCCGCATAATTGCCGCCATACCAGGCCAGCACGAAAACAGTCCAGAGCGCGCCGGCGATCACCAGCGGACGGTAATTGCGCCAGATCTCGGCCGGCTTCGTCCGGAACGGCACATTCAGCAATCCCCAGAGACCGGTCAGCACCGCCACAAAGATCACGCCGCTGGAAACCGAAAGACAGCTGCCGACGGCGCAGATCAGCCACATCAGCGCGGGCACCGCGCGTTTCTTCCCCGCTTCCGCAGGATAACTCAGCAGCGCGAACAGCAAGCCGAAAACGAAAAACACCTGAAGGGAATATCCGCGGGCGGTTTCCGCATAATGCAGGATCATGCCGTCCAGCAGGACCGCACCCAGAACTGCACCGCGGGCCGCGGGTGTCGTGAACAGACGCAGGACGGCGAACAGCAGCAGGAAGAACAGTCCGGCAAATGCCAGCAGTGCCGGCAGACGCATCGACAGCACGGTATTCGGAATGAACGAACTGAAAAATTTGATCCCGAGCGAATTGAGCACATGATTGTTCGGAGTCGCCACATCGGTAAAAATGCGCCCAACCGTTGCCGGAACATAATGCTGCACCGTCCAGATCTCATCATATTCCGGCGACTGGGTCTGGATATTCATCAGCCGCAATCCCATCAATGCAATAAACGAAAACATGATCAGCATGATCACCCGGTTCCGGCGGACCGCCAGTTTTTTCTCTTCTTCGGTCATGGTTTCTCCCTTTCCTCGGTTGTTTCGGAGCCAGCTGCCGCACCCAGCAGAGTTTCCAGCATTTGATCGTCATGACGGACAGCAAAACAGAAATGTTTTTTCCCGTCCGAACTCTTATAAGACAGCACGGGCAGCAGATGCATGGAGCGGATCTCCTTTTGGGAAAAAGCTCCGGCCATCACATCGGCACGGCCGGACCGCACGAGGGCGGACAGACGATCCCGGTCGGAAAGCCGGATGACTTTCAGCTTGATTTTCTCTTTATCCAGGACCTGACGCAGCTGGCTGATCTCTCGGCTGCTTTCGAGGCTGTCATGCAGTGCGAGGACCAGTTCCTTACGCTGAAACTGCCGTGCCGTCTGCGGCCGGCTGATCCGCTCCGTATAAATGGAGCTTTCCCCGTTTTCCCCCGCCGGACGGAACAGAAAACATCCGCTCAGCAGGATCAGGACGGTCAGCAGGCCGAAGATTCTCATTGTCAGCGGCTCATCAGTTCGCGGAACTGGCCGAACAGATAAAACGGATCGTGGGGACCCGGCGCCGCCTCGGGGTGATACTGCACACAGAACATCGGTTCTTTTTTGTGACGCAACCCTTCCACCGTATGATCGTTGAGGTTGAGATGCGTCACTTCGACCGTATTCGGCAGCGATTTTTCGTCAATGGCAAAGTTATGGTTCTGCGAGGTAATCTCGACCGAGCCGGTCAGCAGGTTCTTCACCGGATGATTGCAGCCGTGATGGCCGAATTTCAGCCGGTAAGTCCGTCCGCCGCAGGCAATGCCGAGGATCTGATGTCCGAGACAGATGCCCATGATCGGCACTTTCCCGATCAGTTCGGCGGCCGCTTTCGCGGCATAAGGCAGGGCAGCCGGGTCGGCCGGACCGTTGGAGAAAAACACACCGTCCGGTTTCCATTTCAACAGTTCGGACGACGGCGTTTTAGCCGGGAACACTTTGACGTCCATTCCGCACAGCCGCATGGACCGCAGAATATTCCATTTGATGCCGAAATCGTAAGCGGCGACCTTGAATTCGACCGGTGGAAGTTCTTCGGTGATACCCCAGGAAACCGTCCGTTCCGGGAAATCATCCCAGTTATACGGCTTTTCGCAGGTGACTTTGGCGGCATAATCCTGTCCGTCCAGCCCGCACCATTCTTTCGCCTTGGCAACGCCGTCTTTTTCGGAAATATCCTCCGCGGAACAGTGCATGAACCCTTTCAGCGTCCCGGAGGAACGCAGTTTCACGGTCAACGCGCGGGTGTCGATCCCAGCCAGACAGGGCACTCCGTTTTTCCGAAGCATACTCTGCAGGGAATCTTCCGAACGGAAATTCGAAGGTTCGTTCCCCTCATGAATGATCAGTCCGTTCAGAAAGAGCGAACGGGATTCCATATCGGCGGTGTTGACCCCGTAATTGCCGATTTCGGGATAAGTCATCGTGACGAATTGCCCGGCA
>JAZUCR010000689.1:0-3328 GCA_045639225.1 Victivallales bacterium | reverse complement strand
TCCGTCACCATGACCAGCTTCTTCGATTCGCCGGAAGGAGCAGCCGTGCTCTCTTTTTTTCCGCATCCCGAGGCGAATGCAAGCATACCGACCGCAATCACAGCAGCGGCAAAAATCCGCATCGTGGTCTTCCATTCCATGATCAAAACCTCCACAAACGATGATTCCTGTTTGTTTTCAATGTCCAATCCCGATACTATAGCACATTTTCAATTATTTTTCAATCATTTTCCAGAAAAAGACAATATGCTGTGTGTTGAAAAGTCAAACACATTCACACCAGTGCTCACATTCCTTTTTTTCGGTGAACAACTTGTTTTTTTTCAAAAATCAAGTTATATTTCATAATCGGCCGGATTCGACGAACCAAAGGCGGATATTCATGAAAAAACATTGCAAAATGTTTGCAGTCGCAGCGATCCTGATTCTCGCGGCATCGGCGCGGAGCGCGCCGTGGGAAACGGCAACGCCGGAGGAAACGGGATTCCGGCGAGACGGATTGGCGGAACTCGATAACTTCATGCGCCGCGCCACGGGGACCACCGGACTGGTAATTGCGGTCAAGGGACGCATCATCCACACTTACGGCGACATCCGGGAAGTCTCCTACATCGCATCCTGCCGCAAAAGCGTCCTTTCCATGCTTTACGGAAACTACGTCGAGCGGGGCATGATCGAACAGGATGCGACACTGGAGGAACTCGGCATCGATGACCGTATCTGACGTTTACCCGGATTCCCGATGACAGCGGAATAGCGGACAGTGATTCGAGCTGACGTGATTCATCTCACCCGCAGCACGACCGAACCGCAGGGCGCCAGCCGGATCCGGCTTCCCCGTTCATATTTCCAGACACTGTCGAAGAAGTCGGCGATTTCGCCTTTTCCCGGAAGATCCAGGGTCAGCTGTTCCGTATTTTTGGAAGAAAGATTGACCGCCAGCAGACAGCCTTCCCTGCCATTGGTGTAATACTGGTAAAGAATGTCTCTATCCGCTTTCAGATCCAGTTTGACTTTTTCCGATTCGAAAAGAAACGGAGCCAGTTTTATGGCATGATTGGCGATCAGCCGGATCGTTGCCTGGGCATAGGGATGGGTCGTCAGGCTTTGAGAACTGCGGCTGTAATAAGAGAAGAATTTGACCGACCGCGTGCCGTTGATGAAACTGGTGATGAAACTGCCGTACATGTTGTCATGGGTCGGAAATTCGGTGTTCCCGAACTGGAAGTTCTGCAGATATGCCTCCAGCGGAGCATCGGGCTTGTGTTTCATCATCTCCTGATTGTAAGTCTGCCAGTAGGTCAGATCGGAGTGCGGGAACGGATAAAAGTCGAACGATGCAATATCGGTGTATTTGAGGTATTTCCAGAAGGAATTCCGGGCACAGAGATTGATGTTGACCGGATGGTCCGGATCGGCCTGTTTCACTGCACGATAAAGTTTCTCCATGGCCTCCGGCGGACATTTGCGCGGTTCGGGCTCGTCATACCAGTACTCCAGCAGCGCCGGATGACGGCGGATCCCGGCAAAGACTTTGGCCGTCAGCTCCGGATCCGGAAGACCTTTTTTGGCGATCCCGGTTCCCATGTGCAGCGACGCACGGACATATACCTGGTTCCGCTGACAGAAATCCAGCTGTTTCAGATAGCTTTCCGTATAGAACTTGACCGCCCGTTTCAGATATTCTTCGCGCGGCAGTTTCCTGTAATCGGGCGCTTTCCCGTAGGTGATCACTGCCATAATGTTGATCCCGAAATGCTGCCGGGCAAGGGCGATCAATTCTGCTGCATGGGGAAAAACAGTCATATCCGGAGTCATGAAAACCGACGGGAACCCGCTGAGGGAAATCTTGAGGAACGGTTTCCCGTTGACCAGCAGTTCCTTTCTTTCCGGCCGGATCGAAACCTTTTCGACCGGGACGAGGTTTTCCTGTTTTACCGAGGGATGGCGGTAAACAAATGCTTCCGTCCGGCAAAGGGATTTTCCATCCTGCTCCGCCGAAGCTGTCAGACGGTATTTCCCTTCCGGAAGGGAAAGAACCGGAAGCGGGAGGGTGACTTTTGCCGCGGCGCTGCGGGTTTCCCGGAATACAATCTTTCCGGCCCGGTCCAATGTGACTGTCACCTTCGCCGAAACGGGCACCCGCGAATTGCATTCGATGACCAGCGGATTGTCCTTCTCGGTGATTTCGCGCCAGGCCACCAGTTTTGACTTTTTCCCTTCCGCCGCATACTGATAGGCTTCCTGCGTTTTCAGATCGGTGAAGGTGTCGAAAAGGGAATTGGGCAGAATGGTCAGGACCGGCTCGGTTTCCTGAATTTCCTCCAGCTCGAATTTATCCCACCAGGCTTTGCCGACTCCGTTGTTTTTGACATGAAAAGCGATCGCGATGCCGCGGGTGTTCTTGAAGGTCCGGAAGACTTTTTCACTCTGCGTCCATTTTTCCAGATTGCAGGAAAGCTGGGTCCAGCCGCTGTCCAGATAATTGGTTACCGCCAGGACATCGGATTTCCGGCTTTGAATGAAACGGAAAAGCACGTGCCCCACGGGCACGGTGTTCCGGGAATAGAACCGGAGAACATAGCGGGTGTCCGGCTTGACGGGGAAGACGGTCCGGCTCCGGGCAACCGATTCCTCATTGGAATCGTCGCCCTGTTCCAGACAATATTTTCCGTCGGCGGGATTGTCCGAAGACAGCCGGTAATCCCCGCTGAACCCGGTAAAGGTTACGCCGTCGTCGCTTTTCTCCAGCAGCTCCTCCGGTTTCAGCTGCAGATTTGCTTTCTGAGCTGATTCGGCCGCCTCCGCACGTTTGTCATCCCGGAGAAATTCCATGGACCGGATCTCCATGGTTCCCTGATTTTCGAAGGGGTCGAACCGGAGTTTCCGGATACCGGAGGCATTTTTCCAGTATTTGAACGGAACAATATTGGCTGCGGTAAGCGGGACTTCCTTCCGGTGCCACTGCCCGTCGCAGATGTAACTGCCCAGATTGATATAAACTCCTGACAGCTTCTTGTCCTCATCCCGGAGGAAATAAATCTTTCCCTGATTGCCGGACCGAAGCTTTTCGGCAACCCGGTATTCCATGACAAAAAGGTTGTAATCCGCCGGTTTCATCGTGAGCTTGTCGAGCTGAAAACACGGATCGTTTTTCTCTGAATTCAGGACCAGGATCCCGTTTTTCCGTTCCAGCCGCATCCGGACGGGTTTTCCCCATTGTCCGAAGTTGTTGGACGCATCCCATTTCATCGGGTCCGCACCGGACATGACGGCAGCGGCGAACAGAACTATGCACCAGAAAAGCTGTTTCATTTTATCTCCTTTT
>JAZUCR010000688.1:0-2663 GCA_045639225.1 Victivallales bacterium | reverse complement strand
TGAAATGTATCAGAAGCTGACAAAGAATTACAAGGATCTGTCCGCCCGTTACGGCCTCCGGATGATCCCGGTCGGCTATGCGGTCGAGCTGGCGAGGCAGAACAGCCCCGTCCGTTTCCAGCCGTATGATCCCGAACTGCTCGATCGGCTGGTCTGGCCCGATCTGCCGCCGCAGGCCGGGGATGTCGTCGGCAATATCTCCTGGAGCAAAGGCGCGGACGGCGAAATGCACCTTTGCAAGGATCTGGTCCATCTGAATATCCGCGGCGAATATCTTCAGGCGTGTCTGTGGTTCGCATTCCTTTACGGAAAGTCGCCGGAAGAAACGGTCAAATATTTTCTGCCGAAGGAGATCGGCAATTCCGATGCGGCATTTCTCCGCGCAACAGCGGAAAAAGCGGCACGCACGCCCTTTGCGGAGATCTGCTGAAAACCGGATGCTTTTACCAAAGCCACTATTTGTTCAAACCATAAGGAAAGATCAGGATCAAAATGAAAATCCAGGCTGTTGTATTTGACAAAGGGGAACAGATTTCCATCCGCGAGATCGGACTGCCGGAAATCCGTGAAGACCAGCTTCGAACCGAAACGCTTTACAGCATCGTTTCACCGGGAACCGAACTCCGGACTCTGGCCGGACACTATGGCGCGTCCGAACATTTTCCGATCATTCCCGGATACGCGACCATTTCCCGCGTCGTCGAAGTCGGAGCAAAATACAAAGGCTACCGGGTCGGCGATCTGGTCAGCGCCCGCGGCGGCGCCGGATTCATCGGAGCCGAGGGCTACTGGGGCGGCCAGGCGAGCGGTCATGTCTACAGTCTGACTTCGTCGCTGGTGAAACTGCCCGACGACGCCCGGAAAAATCCGCTCCGGTATGTAATCGCCGAACTTGCGGCGATCAGTTATCGCGGGGTGCAGTCCGCTGATCCGCAGCCGGGCGAACATGCCGTCGTCATCGGTCAGGGCCTGATCGGGACCACCGCCGCCGAATTTCTCCGTCTGAAAGGCTGTCTCGTCACCGTCGGCGATATTTCTTCGGCACGTCTGGCCGCCGCCCGCGAGGCGGGGTTCACCGCGGTCGATCTGAACAGTGAAGACGCCGTTGCCGAACTGCTGGCTTACAGCTGCCGCGGGTTCGACATCGTGGCGGAATGTTCCGGCAGTGCCGGCGGGTTCAAAACCGCGGTCCAGCTCATCCGGCAGGATGCCCGTGAATCCATGCGCAGATCGAGAAAAGACTGGCCTCGGCTCCTGCTTCAGGGCAATTATGTCGATGAGGTCCCGCTCAATCCCTGCTGGTTCTTCAAAGGCGAAGGCGTGGTCCTGCTGACGCCGTCGGACCGTGATCCGGACGACCGCAAGCAGGTGATCGAACTGATCCGCAGCGGAAAATGGGATCCCTCTCCCTATTTGAAAAATATATTCACCCCGGCGGAAATGCCGGATGTATACCGTAAACTGCAGAAGCGTGAAATTTCTTCCGCCATCTGCAAATGGAAGGATTGAAAATGAACAAAATTGGTGTTGCCGATTACGGCATGGATGTCTGGTACGGAGGAAATCTGAACTTGGAACAGCGTCTGCTTCTGCTGCGGGACAGCTGTGGCGTCGAAGGGATCGAATGGCTCAAGGCGGCGGACATGGCCGAGGCGGTCCAGAACGCCGCACTCTTCCACCGTCTCGGCATGGATTTCGTTTCCTGCTCGATGAGTTCGGCCGAACTGACCATGAAATGCACCTGCGCCTTCGGCAAGGAATATATCTGGATCAGCATCCCGTCCCGGCGGACCGTTCCGTTCGAAACCTACTGCCGTCAGGCGAATGCGTTCGTGAAAGCGGCTGCCTATTACGGACTGAAAGCGGCGCTCCACAACCATCTCGGGTCCCGGATCGAATCGCAGCAGGAACTGGATGATTTCATGGCGGCGGTGCCGGGCGCGGCCCTGCTGCTGGATACCGCCCATCTCCATGCCGCCGGCGGCGACTGCGTGGAAACCATCCGTAAATACCATGACCGTCTCGCCGCGGTCCATTTCAAGGATTACTTCATCAAAGACGCCAACATCGGACTGGAAGAATGGCCGAAACGCCTCCGTTTCTGCGAACTCGGCGGCGGCAATGCCGGCATGGATTTCGCCCCGATCGTCCGCGAACTCCGCGATCACAAATATGACAAGTGGGCGCTGATCGAACACGACACCCATCTGCGCGAACCGGAAATCGATCTGAAGAAGAGTGCGGATATCCTCAAAGAACTGTTCCGGTAACGGAACTCGGCTGGGCCGCAACCTGCAGGAAAGAAGGCGAACATGAAAATCGAACTCAACCGGCAGACCTACCGCGATAAAGTGTACGGCTGCTGGACCGGGAAAGCCGCCGGGGGGACCCTTGGCGGTCCCTACGAATTGACTACGGAAATGAATTCCGTCAGCTTTTATCCGCCGGAGATCAACGGGGCGAATCTGCCCAACGACGACCTCGATCTCCAGCTGGTATGGCTGGCCGCGGCGGAACGTTACGGCGCCCTGAGCGTGAATGAACGCATTCTGGCGGAATAGTGGTCGGAAATGATCACGGGTCCCTGGAATGAATACGCGGTCTGCGGCGACAATATCCGGATGGGCCTCATGCGGCCGCTTTCCGGGTCCTCCGGGCAGGAC
>JAZUCR010000687.1:0-2815 GCA_045639225.1 Victivallales bacterium | reverse complement strand
TGTCTGAAAGCGAGGTGGAGGTTTCCCTTACCAGAGAATTTAGACTGATCCCGGAAAATTCCGGACTCATCTTTTCCATTTTATAAACAGCGAGAGCCCCGGGAAGATCGCTGTCAAGTTGCTCCAAAGATGAAATTTTGACGCTGACAGAGGAATCAAGAATTGTTTTTATTTCGTACCATTCATTTGCGTAAGAAAAATCCTTATGCGTCAAATCCTGCCCACTCCATCCTTGAAGTGCCATTTTCTCGCCATACTTGGGAATCAGAAATTCTCTCAAAAAAAGAATTTCTCCCATCAACCCGAGAATTTGGAATTCAGACAGCAGGTCCCGTTTTGCGTTGATGAACATCTTTTTCCATTGCAAAAAACGATCACGCAGAAGACGATAGCAGGCCGCCGAATCATCTAGGGACATTGTCATTTCAATAAGATCTTCGCAAAAACGGAAAAACACTTCCTCAGAAGAATTGTCAAGCAGACTGAATAACAGCGTGTTATATTGTGGAGACTTGAATTGTTTTACCGAAATAAGGGCAGTCCCCAATATTTTTTCATAGGTGAATTTTCCACGGAACTTCAATGCTTTGTTGCCTTCGGCATCCAATCCGATGTACAGAGTCAGCTTGTGCTCCTTTGTGGCAAGTGAAAAAGTGTTGGGAATGTGAAATTCATAAAATCGTTCACGCAGAGAATTCATATCATTCCTCCTCGCTGTTATTTTCTGCTGCCATTGCCCGTTGCTGCTGGTTGTCGAAAACAACATTTGTTCTATACTTTAAAATACGTGGTGTGACACTGCCATCCGTGGGGAATCCCATCGCAAATCCCAGAAGAGGATTTCGAGACGCAGGGAAATCTTTCAGTGCCTGTTCCATATACTCTCTGTCTGCATCGGCAGGGATTTTGGATTTCAGGTTAATGAAATAAATCAACAGTAGTGGCTTTCGATCCTTGATATATTTGAACCATGCGTCGCTTGGGTAATTATTTTTCCAGTCACGATCCGGATATTGTTCTTTAAAGTTTCTTTCAGCAGCAGCCATCGCTTCTTTAATTTTATTCAGATCCTCCTCGTTTTTACGGCTCAAACCGGTCTGCCCTTCATATGTCCCGGCTAGCTTACCGCGCGTTCCGATGTCAATTCTCGCTCTTTCCTCTCTTGATACAGAAAACTGTCGCTCAATCGGGAATATCGATTGCCCATAAAACGGAAAAGGTCCAGCCGCTTGGTTTCGCGCGCCTTCAATAAAGGCCATATCCCAAAAATTAAACGTCGATCCAGATGTCTTCTGAATATAGTCGATGATTCCGGCGACCGGGAAGTGCCTGTTATAATCGGACACTTTTATTTCAGACAGAAATTTCAGTATATCCCCTCGGGGCACATCCGGGATGAAAAAACGTCCATGCCCAACATCGTCATTTCGAGATAAGGCACCCTTGCAGGGGAGCACTCGATCCAACAGAGAAACCAACGCCTGGCGATTCGCCGTATTTAAAGGAACATCATTTGCAATATAGGGCGTTTCCAAGAAAGCACCACTCATGTTGATTTGCTCTTCCTGCATCCTTGCAAAGCGCATCTTTATGGATGCCGTAATTTGCAATTCATCTGAAATCTGTCGAACCCGAATTCCGAAATCTTTCGGCTTCAGGTTTTGTTCCTGCATATGGCGGATGTCCGTCTTCAATTCGTCTGTTGCTTCCGCAATATCACGATACCATCGGATCGTCTGCGAACTTGTCCATATACGGAAAATATCTTCGTATCCATGCCGATAGCCGAACCATCGCCCCATTTGCATCAGAACATCATATGTGCATGTGTTCCGATAGAAATATGTAACAACTAGCCCTTCCAATGTTAGACCACGGGAAAGCGCCAGACCGCCAATTGCAATGACCCTTAGTCCGGTATGATTCATCCTCTTGTATTGGTCGTAGTTGAGAACATCCTTCGATTTGCTGTTGACCACCATTGTTTGGAGGTTCTCATTTGACTCGCACAATTTTCTGGCCACTTCATCCCATGAAAATTCGACACGGCAACTGCTGGATTCATACTGCGCCTCCCAAACCTCATGTATTTTTTTTAGTGTGGGATTGGCCAGCCGTTTCGGATGGTGGGGATCAAAATGGTAGCGGAGAGCAGTGTGGAGGTCATCAATAATATCATCAACAGCAGATTTTATGACATTGTGCACCGGCACAAAACGTGAAATATTGATCATCATGGTGCGATGGGAATCCCGATCTCCCCGCAAATCCCGTATCGCATTGACAATAAAGAAGCAGAAGATGGCATCCGTCAAGCTTTCCGGCAATTTTCCGGTCCATTCTTTGGGATGCTTGTAAAAGAAGTTGTATCCATCATCCTCTTCAACACCGGCATCCTCTATCAAATTCAATGCAGAGTGATATGGGGCATCTTCTGGAAATATTTTTGTCGGACCAATATAATTTGAGGGAGCCTCGAGTGAAAATATGAAATTTGCAGGAAAAAGATCCTCCTTTTCCATATCGCCGGTTACTGGATTTATGAAAACATTTGCAAAGGGCGTCGCCGTAAAGCCGACATAAGTCGTTCTTGTAAAAACATCCGCTAGCATACGAATGTGTCTGTTGATGACAGTCGGATCGTCATCCTTCTTATTTGTGTTGATCGATGCATTGTCAGCTTCATCGTCAATGAGAAGCAGCGGCGCGTCAATTTTTTGTGAGATCCGATCCGCATTCATGTCGATCAACCAGTTAATCAGTTTTTCAAGCACAGAGGCATTTTTCTTGATGGCCAGAAAAAATATAAGTCGGA
>JAZUCR010000686.1:0-9760 GCA_045639225.1 Victivallales bacterium | reverse complement strand
AGTCGATGCTGGTCAAGATCGCCGCGATGTATCTCTGGGACCGGAACCATTACCAGTATGCGCTGGATAAAATCAATCTGGCGCTGGCGCTGAAGGGAGTCCGCGAGGACGAACCGCTTTATTTTCTCATGTGCCATTATGCCGCCTGTATTTACCGGCATTTCAAAAAAGAATACGATCCGATCATCGTCTTATGCGAAAAACCGGCGGCCCGAAGCAAAATCGCCTGGCATAAATGGACGCTTTATTCGCAAATCGCCCAGGCCTATGAACAACTCGGCAAAAAAGCCGAAGCGGTCGAAAACTACCGGCTCGCCGTCGAATTCGGCAGAAAAGCCAAACGCGACACAAAAAAACTTGAAGCTAAAATAAAGGAACTTTCGAAATGAAAAGAGTATGGTCTGTAATTTTGCTGACGGTCTTCGCCGCCGTGCTTTCCGGGGCGGAACTGAAAATAGCGGAAAACGGCAAAGCGCAGGCAGGGATCATGATCCCCGCCGATGCCAAGCCGATCGTCAAACTGGCGGCGAAGGAACTGGCCGATTATCTCGGCAAAATCACCGGCGCCAAATTCACCGTGGGCGAAAAATCGTCCTTCAAAAACAATTTCAAAATCGGATTCGGCGATCCTGCGGGACTCGATCCGGCGGAATTCATCATCCGGACCCGGGGAAATGACATCGAGATCTACGGCCATGACACCGCCCGCAGGGTCAACTGGTTTTTCTTTCATTACGACTGCACGGAGAAAGGATCCCTGCTGGGGGTCTATCACCTGCTGGACCTGCTGGGCGTCCGCTGGGTCACGCCCGGTTTCGAGCATGTTCCCCGCATCCCCGATCTGACGATCAAAGACCTGGATATCCGTTTCAAGCCGGTTTTTCCGGACCGTACTCCCGGAGCGGCCTCCTACAATTTCATGAGCAAATATTCCGACAGCCGCGAATATGTCAAAAACGTCGACGGCACACATCGGTTCGCCGTCCGCAATTTCAAGTCGCCCCGGAATATCATCACGGGCTGTCATTCGGAATTTGCGCTCGGTCTCCAGAAAGATCCGGAATGGCTGTCCGACCAGACCCGGATCCGCCTCAGTCCGGAAGGAAAGCGGACGCCGGGATTTTCCTGCTGGACGCATCCGGATTTGCTGAAACTGTGGCTTAAGGCGGCGGACGATTATTTTGCCGGCAAATCCATCACGGAAGCCGGGTTCAAATATACCCGCGGCCCCTACATGCACTCCAAATGGCCGTATCCGTTCATCTCCGCAGATGAATTCATGATCGATCCCTCGGACCATTTCGGCGGCAATGACGGAAGATGCTACTGCGAACGCTGCAATGAATTCCGCAAGAAACATCCCTGCGAGGACGACTCCGAGATCATCTGGCGCGTGATCGCCAAGGTAGCGGAACATATTCACAAGAAATATCCAGGGAAATACATCACCACGCTGGTCTATCCGCCGAAACGGGAAGTTCCGTCGATCAAACTGCCGCCGAATGTGAGGGTGAAGATCTGTCTGAGCGGCCCGAAGCAGATGTACGCGCCGAAAGCGTTTGCCAACGATATGAAACAGGTGGAGATCTGGCAAAAATTTACCGGCAATCCGGTTTCGGTGTGGTGCTATCACCTGGTCGGCTTCAACGAAGCAATGCCGGATATCGTGGAAACCTATCCGCGGAAGATCGCGGCGTATATCCGGGAACTGCGCGGCAAAAGTCTGGGCATTTTCATGGAAATTGGCGGCGGAAGTTACACCCGGGATGCGGTGGACAGCTATATTGCCCTGCGGATGCTGAAAAATCCCGATCTGGATGTCGAAAAAGAACTGCGCGATTATTACAAATACACTTATGGCCCGGCGGCGGAAGACGCCCAGAAATTCTTTGACCGGCTGGAATATCTGTTCGGGTATTTCTGGGACAAGACCGTTCCGGACCGGGCGAAAGGGCTGGTCAATCCGTGGCCGCCGCGCAATGCGGAAATGCAGGAGAAACTCTGGACGATCGCCTACACGGAAAAAGAACTCGAGAGTCTGGGCAAGATCCTCGATGCCGTCATTGCCAAAACGAGGAAGACCCGGTATGCGAAAAATGCCGATCTGGTCCGGAAGTATGTGTATGAGCCGATGGTCAAAACCCGCAGCAACATCATGTCCAAAGAAACGGTCCGCCGGGAATCCGGCCTGACGGCGGTGAAAGTTTCCGGTTCGGAATTCCCGCCGGATGAAGTCTGGAAAAAAGCACCGGTCTATCAGCTCATTCCCGGCCGGCGGTTCCAGGTTTCGCTCCGGGCCCCGGCCTCCTTCCAGCTGGCCTCCAGCAAGACGCATTTCTTCATCCGCGCCGAATTGAAGGAAACCGACATGAAAAAAACGGTCTGGGATCCCAAGCGCAAAAACATCGACGGGGCGATCTGGAACGACAACTGCGTGGAGATCTACATCGCACCGATGAACAAAGAGGAAATGGTCCATCAGATCCTGGTCAACGACCGCGGAGCCTGGTCTTCCCGGCATTATGGAAAAGGGATCAATGTGTGGAAAAACCTTGACAACTGCAATATCGCAGTCGACCGGCTGAAAGACCGCTGGATCGTCAAAGCCGCCATCCCTTACCAGTCGTTCGGCGCTGAAATCAGCGAACTGCGTTTCAACCTCGTCCGGACTCACCGGATCAAGGGGCAGCCGGTGGAATATGCCACCACCTGTCCGCTGGCACTCTACGGCGTCTGGCATATTCCCGCCCATTTCGGGACGGTGAACAGCAAATAAACATTTCCATATCCATACATTTCAATCAAGGGAAAACAGATATCGTGACAACCATTCATCAGTATCGCTTCGGCGTGAATTATACGCCGTCGCAAAAATGGTGGTTCTGCTGGAATGATTTTTCCCGGGACGAAATCGCCCGGGATCTGGATACCATTGCGGAACTCCATGCAGACCATATCCGCATCATGACGATCTGGCCGTATTTCCAGCCCAACCCGTCTTGGGTCAGTCCTGCGCATCTGGAACATCTCCGCACCATAATGGAACTGGCGGCGGAAAGAAAGCTGGATGTATGTGTCTCGCTCTTCGTAGGGCATTTGACCGGACAGCACTTCCGGCCGGGTTATGAATTCGGTGCCGATTTTTTTACCGACGGGCAGATGGGCGCCATCCAAAAGCTGTATATCGAGGAAACGGCCGCGGTTCTGAATTCGTTCGACAATTTTCTGGGATTCGATCTGGGCAATGAATTGAACGGCTGCTGGAAGACGGCCGACCTTGCCGTTGGCGATGCCTGGAACAATCGGATCCTCGACCTTATGAACCACTTGTCTCCGGGAAAAATTCATGTCAATGGCGTGGATCATTCTCCATGGTTCCATCCGGCGACCTTTTCACCGCAGGCGCTGGCCTCTTCCCAATCGATCGTTCCGATCCACAGCTGGATCCGTTTTACCGGTGCGCTGAAATTGTCGGACGGCGATCCGCTCGACCGGAAATGTCTCGGGTTGATCCCGGCTATGGCGGCATTGGTCCGTGCTTATGCCGGCGATCCCCGAAAACCGGTCTGGGTGCAGGAATACGGCGCCTCGGAGGAATGGATGAAAGCGGAAATCATTCCGGAATTTCTGGAACGCTCCATGCGCTGTGCCATCGCCGGCGGGATCGCCTGGTTCACCTGCTGGGCCAGTCATGATATAGACCATAAATTCCAAGTCAATCCGCTGGAATATTCGCTGGGGCTGATCGACATTCACCAGAACATCAAACCGCAGGGACGGGTCTTTTCCCGGCTGGCTGCAGAATACAGCGGCAGGGAGGTCCGGATCCCGGACTGCCGGTTCCCGGATGAGAAACCCGCGTGTGTCAATGACGAATTGACCTGGAAATGGTTGTGCGACTGGCTGGACAGCAATCGGGATCTTGGCTGAAACCGAACGCCGTTCATCAAACCTTGGAGGAAAGCAATATGAATACCACTTTTACCGCCCTGTTTGCAGAGGCGGAACAGCCCGAGTTCAAACCCTGGCGGACCATGCTGCACCATCTGGCCGCCATGCATGAGGGAGCCATGTATGAAAACCCGACCTCGCCCGCGCCTTATCCGCTGGAGACTCTGGGCGGCGGATATTATTTCAATCCCGCGTTCGGACATTGGGATCTCATTTACACCCTGCTCGATTCCTGTCCGGTCATGCCGGAACACACGCTCCGTCAGCTGGAAAACCTGTTCGCCTTCCAGCAGGAAGACGGTTTCATGGCCGGAGCCATCTTTTTCCGCGGCAAAGATTATCCCCGTCCGTCCTGGTATTCCACCTTTCCGCCGGTCTGGCCGCTCGCGGTCGATGAATACACGAAAACGACCGGCAGCCTCCAGGCGGTCAAGCTCGCTTATCAGCCGCTGCTCAAGCAGATCGGCTGGTTCGAAAACAACCGGAAAGCCATCGATTTCGGCTTTTTCTTCAAAGACATGATCGAACCGAAGAACTGGGAAAGCGGCGTGGATGAAAGCATCCGCTGCGAGGTGGTGCAGGAACGGGACAGATTCCCGAATATCGATGCCACCTCGCTGGTCCGTCTGCTCTACGATGCGGCGGCCCGGTGGTCCGGGGCGCTGGGACTGGACGGTTCCGAATTCGCCCGTAAACGCGATGAACTGGATTCCGCCATCCAGACCCGTTTTTTCTGCGACGAGACAGGATTTTTCCATGATTCCTATCTGCTGGACCGCAATATCAGGTACCGGGCGCTGACGGCAGTCTGGGCGCTGACCTGCGGCGCAGCTTCGGAAGAACAGGCCAACCGGATGATCGACGGCAGTCTGCTCGATCCTGATCATTTTTTCACGGAACATCCCCTGCCCTTCGTAGCGGTCGATGAACCGTATTTCCAGCTGAAAATGTGGCGCGGCGGCGCCTGGAACAGCATTACCTGGATGGCTGTCCTCGGCTGTCTCCGCTACGGCCGGAAAGACGCCGCACTCAAAATCGCGGAACGTGTCCTTAAATACAGTCAGCTGCAATACGACCGGACGGGTGCCGTTTGGGAATTCTATCATCCGTTCGGGAAAAGTCCGATGGAAATGCAGCGAAAGAAAGCCCCGTGGCTGCTGCCCTGCCGGGAATATCTGGGACATAATCCGCTCTTTGCCTACGCCCGGCTGCTGGTTCACGGTGCCTGACCGGATCAGGCTTAAAAGCGTTTGATATTCCAGCCGTTCGGACCGGGTTTCCTGCCATGTTTTGCGGTTATCTTCCGTATTTTTGTAAAAACGGACAGGATCGTCCCGGTTTTTGGCTTGATTTTCGTGAAATGACGTTTATATTGAAATCAAACCAATATGATTGTCGCAATTGGAGATTCAAGATGAAACGATTTCTGATTTGTTTCGCCGCCTTGCTGATTCTGCGGCTCCCGGCCGCCAGTCCTTTTATTGACACCTCAGAGCAGGAGATCACGGTTCCGCAGGAACTGACCGATATCACCAATAAAATGAACCGGATCCAGGAAGACTGCCGGAAACAGCTGGATCTGCCGGAACTCCAGCGGGCCTCGGATGCGGTATTCCTGCGCCGGGTCTACCTGACTGCGGCAGGCAGGATCCCGACTCTCGCGGAAACCCAGGCTTTCCTGCGGGATAAATCACCGGACAAGCGGGCCAAACTGATCGATAAGCTGCTGGCCTCCGGCGACCACGCCGATCTGATCGCCATGCGGTTTGCCGATATGCTGCGGATCAAATCCGAATTTCCCGTCAATCTCTGGCCCAATGCCGTGCAGGCTTTCCATGAAAAAATCCGGACCGATATTCTGAACAACCGGCCTTATTCGGAAATGGCATACGAAATGCTGACCTCCTCGGGCAGCAACTTCCGGATCCCGTATGCCAATTTCTTCCGCGGCAGCGGCGACCGTTCACCCGCGGGGCTCGCAAAAATCACGGCACTCACTTTCATGGGTCTGCGTGTGGAAAAACTGCCAGAAGACAAACGCAAAGCCTTCGAAGCATTCTTCTCCCGCATCCGGTTCAAAAGCACTTCGGAATGGAAAGAGGAACTGGTTTACACCGCTCCGGAAGATGCGAAGCTCAAAGCCTGGCTCCCCGGCTGCGGCACCTTCACGATCAACGCGCCGGACGAGGAACCCTGTCTGGTTCTGGCCGGTGCACTGGTATCCGATGACAATCCTTACTTTGCGCGGGCGATGGTCAACCGGATCTGGAGCTGGGTCTTCGGCAAAGGACTGATCGATCCCGCCGATGACATCACGCCGGAACCGGGTTCGTGGAATCGTTTCCTTGCCAGGATCGGTCTGGAATCCGTTCCGCCTCGGGAAAAACTGCTGGAACTGCTGACCGATGAATTCCGCAGATCCAAATACGATATGCGCCATCTTTTCCGGGTGATCATGAATTCCGGGGCATTCAATGCCGCCTCGATCGCTCCGGAAGGCGATAACGAAATCACCGACCAGTATTTCCTGACCTACCCGGTCAGACGGCTGGAAGCGGAAATCATATCCGATTCCATCGGCGTGCTGACCGGCAATTACGGCCGTTACACCAGCGTCATTCCGGAACCGTTCACTTTCCTGCCTCCCGGCACCAAAGCGATCCAGATCTCCGACGGCAGTATTTCCAGCGTCCGGCTGGACCTGTTCGGCCGCCCGTCCCGCGATTCGGGCAAGATCTCCGAACGCAACAACCACATCACCGGTGCGCAGCGGCTGTACCTGCTGAATTCCAATACCATCTACTGGCAGATCTCCAATCTCGGCCGGCAGATCAGCAGAAGGACCAAATGGCAGCTGGAACGGCGCGGTATCGCAGAAATCTATCTGCGCATTCTCTCCCGCAATCCCACCAAGCAGGAAAAGAAATGGGTCATGGATTACTATCGGGCATTGCCTAAGAAAATGCGCGGCAACATCTGGGCCGACCTCTGCTGGGTTCTCGTCAATTCCAAAGAATTTCTCTATTACCATTAATGGGAGGATGTTCTGATCATGCGCCATTTTCTGTTTTTCCTTATCGCTTTTCTGATGACCGGCGTTGTTTCCGCGCAGCATATCGGCTACCTGATCCCGGCTGGCGGGAAACCCGGTGAAACGGTCGAAATCCTGGTCGGCGGCCAGCAGTTCTGGGGTCTCAAGTCTGCCAGAGTCTCCGGGTCCGGCGTCACGGTGGAATCCTTTACGGTCGTTCCCGGCATGCCGCTGATCTCGGGAAAACAGCACCGGTTCGTCAGCACCTGGATGCGCAATATCGTCAAAGGAAGTAAAGAGATCCCCGAAAAACCGACCGATGAAGAAGAATTGAAAAACTGGCGGAAACACCGCTATTTCGATCACGTCGACGAGCTGACGCCGCTGCAGTTTCATCTGCTGACCAACCACATGTTCATTCCCCGCAATTCGCTCCAGATGAGTCCGGCGATCAATTCCAATGTGATCGTGCGACTGAAAATCGCTCCCGATGCAAAACCGGGCCGCCGCGAATTCCGGCTGGTCCGGAATAACGGACAGATCAGCAATCCCCTCCCCTTCTACGTGGATACCATATCCGGGGTCCGCGAACCGTATCTGGCCGTTCCCCCCAATAAAAAACCGAAATATGAATTCCGGCTCCCGTGCGTAATCAACGGTCAGATCATGCCCGGTGAGACCGACCGCTGGTTTTTCACCGCCAAAAAAGGGGATAAACTGGTATTTCAGACTTTCGTCCGCGCCATGGTCCCGTTCATGGGCGATTGCGTCCCCGGTTATTTCCAGTGCATTCTGGAACTGAAAGACAGCAAAAACAACCGCATTGCCTTTGCCGATGACCGCGGCTTCGATCCCGATCCCCTGCTCGCATGCACCATTCCCGCCGACGGCGAATATGTTTTGGAAGTCCGCGACGCGCTCTACCGCGGCCGTGCCGATTTCGTTTACCGCATCCGCGCCTGGAAAGGCGATCCGCCGAAGTTCCAGATCCGCAAGCCGAATCTGAAACTGCCGCTCCGTCAGACCTCCGAGCTGGCGAAAGACGGAATGACCGCTTTCCCCGTCCTGCTGCAGGGATGCATCGCCGCGCCTGCTCAGACCGACAAGTTTGTCATCAAGGCTGAAAAAGGCGAGAAAATCGTCGGTGAAGTCTTCGCCCGCCGGCTCGGTTCTCAGCTCGATTCCCGGCTGACCGTTCTCGGTCCCGACGGCAAAACCGTGGCCTTCAATGATGATTACAAGCGAGTCCTGGCCGGCAATCTTCTTCAGCACACCGATTCCTGGCTTTGCTTCACCGCTCCGGAATCCGGCAAATATACCTTCCTTTTGACCGACACGTCCAGGCTCGGCAGTCCCGATCATACCTATTTCCTGCGGATCGACCATCCGAAGCCTTCTTTCAAGGTCTATGTCACCGCATCCTCCAAAACGGTCTTCATCAATGGAGCCCAGCCGCTGAAACTTCTGGTGGAACCCCAGGACGGGTTCAACAAAGATATCAGACTCCGCATCAAATCCCCGAACGGTTATTACATCATCGGCTCGAACATCATTCCCGCCGGATGCAAAGAAACCACGATCACCCTGGGCTGCACGGACAAAAAACGCATGTTGACCAAAGCCGAGCTGATCGCAGAATACGAGAAGTTATGTCCCCACTGTAAAAACCGGATTGGTATCCCGGGGTCAGTCTTCTACGGCGATGAAGATACGCAGGCCTTCGCCTACACCCATCTGGTCCTGTCCGGAGAATGGTTCCTGTGCAAGACCGGGGCGCCTTACGGCGTCTATTACCTCTCGCTGAGCAATCCCAAACAGCAAAAAATCGTCATCAGGCCCGGCAAAACCGCCGTGCTGAAACTGCACCGGAGAAAACTGCCGGCCAAGACCTCTTACGCATTCAGTCTGCGGAATCCGCCCAAAGGGATCACGCTGGACCAGACCATTGTGAAAAACCTGAAAAAGGACGAAGCTGACATCACACTGGTTTTCAAGGCGGCGGAAGATGTCAAGCCGCAGCGGTTCAATCAGCTGATCCAGGGTGCTTTCTCCTTCGAAACCAACCCCAATAAGGAAGGCAAGGTTTTTCAGCGCAAATCGGAATTTGTGCTGCCTGCCATGCTTTTTGAAATAGCAGGAGATTGAGTTTTATGTTTCTGCACAGTGTTTTCCCGTCGCAGCAGTTCTGCAGCGAACATTTTTTCACCGTCATTCCCGCACCGGGAAAGAATTTCCAGGACGAAGCGGAAAATCTGCTGGCGGAATACCGCAGTGCCATTGCCGGATCCGGCTGCTCCGAACAGTCCGAACTCCTGCTCCGGTTTCACTGCAGCGACATTGTCAACCAGGCTCCTCAACTGAAGAAGATCCTCGCCGGCTGCCGGTCCTTTGTTTCCATGATCGGCCAACCGCCTGCCGAAGGCTGCCGCATCACGCTCGAAGCCTGGCATATCCTGCCGATGAAAAAACAGTATCTTTCCGAACACTCCGTCCGCTGTGATTTTCAAAACTACCGGATCCTCTTCTTCGAAGGCAACGATTCACACGTGGCGGGAAGTCACGACCAGACCGCACGCGAATTTGCCGAGCTCGAATCGGAACTGAAGAGAAACGGTGCCTGCGTGTTATCAGAGCATTTCTTACCGTATGACCTCGGATCTCGAGGTAAAGCTTGACGGCATAAAGACCCGCCTTTTTGATAACGCCGGACTAAATTCCGCCGCAGCCACAAAAAAACTGATTCAAAAGATCCGAGAATTTGATCCCGACGTGATCCAT